>CAYYYJ010000023.1:0-17164 GCA_964476045.1 uncultured archaeon
TATCAGATCTTGTATTAATTCTCCCATTCTCCAGTAAGGTTCTATCCCATAATCTTATATACTTTCCCACTAAAGTATTAAAAGTGGGAATATGGCATTAGACACGCTTATTTGCGACGATCGTGGAAGGATTGTTCTGGGAAAAAAGATTAGGGAAAAATATGGTGAGAAATTCGTGGTTATACAAGGCCTCGATGAGGTTGTCCTTAGACCTATCCCCCAAGACCCTATAAAAGATTTGCAAGAATTGGGGGGAAAGATCCCTAGAAACTTGTCCATAAAAGAATTAAAACAACAAGCAAGGGAAAGCGCAATAAAACAAGCAGAAATGAGTAAGAGGTGACCAATTATGCCTTACGCAGATAGCGATTTTTTCCTTGCCATTTTGAAACCAAACGATTGGCTGAAAGAAAAAGCGTTGGCTTTATACAAATTATATAAAGGAAATATATGGACTTCTGAGTGGACAATTGTAGAGCTTCTTCTACTCTCTGATAGATTTAAAATAGATCCCGAGAAGCTTGTTATAGATATCCTCCACATAGCAGAGATTTCCGGCAACAAGGAGACTTTACTTTCCACAGCCCATCTAATGAAAGAGAATGGTGTAAATACCTTCGATGCATTACATGTCGTATCCTCCAAATCTGATAAGATTATAAGCCCTGATTCTGTTTTTGACAGAATTGGACAAAAGAGAATAAAACTAGAAGAATAATTAAAATACTAAATCTCCTTTCCTGTAACCCCATCTATCTTAATTTTTCTGTAAGGAGAGGCTTGAAACCGATCTGAAGATCGGTTTCGGCCATCTAAATTAACCTGCCAGATTGGATAATAAAAAACCTCGAATTTTGTTATATCAGCTTCTGCTTTAATCGCTTTTATTATATTTCTCACGGAGGCCTCTGTTATTACAGGCTTATTATTTTTGCCTGAAAAAGGCCCTGTAGCAGGCTTCTGGACTTCCTGTTTTATATCGGGAATTTTACTGTCAACCAGAGGGGAGTATATCTTAGACCGGCCATCCATCGAAAATGTGACCATCTTCTTGTCCTGCAAGCCGCTGACTATTTTTCTGACTGTCATCTCAGACAGCTTTGTCTTTAACTCGAGCTCTGCAGTTGTCGCTCTCTTGGATTTATCCAGTTCGAGAAGAACTTTAATCTGATTTTCATCCAATCCTAGGAATTGTGAGATGCCGTCTGAGCGCCTTAACCCATTTTCCAGTTCAATAAAATCGCCTGTAACCCCATCCAAAATAAAAGAAAAATTCCTGAACTCTTTTCTTATTAAACCTTCCTTCGAGGAAACCTGGACCCAGATTAAAGGCTGATAGACCATCTCGACTGAAACTAACTTTTCCTTTTCCCCAAAAATGCCGTGTTTCTTCTTTTTCTTTTCTTCGGTTATTTTTTCCAATTGCTCTTTTGTTATTTGAATTCCGACAGATTCCTGAGACTGAGTTTTTGTTTTGTAAATTTCTTTTCTTGTTGAGTTATCTGCTCCTGTGTGCACATCAATCCCCAAGCTTGCCTTGAGCTCCAAGATTTTTCCTGTTTCTTTCTTAACCAGCTTTGGTGTGAGACCTTTATGCTGGGTCACTCTTTCGACGGATCTCATTTTTATTTTCTCTTTTATCAGTCCACCGCTGACAAAAAATTCGCCTTGAGAGAGGGCTGGCAGCGCCTCCAGCTCTTTTCTATCTGAGAAAAACAGATCCACCGCTTTCAGGTCGTTCTCTGTTGCCAGTTTTCCGATGAATCTATTTCCGCACTGCGAGAGCACATTCTTGTTCACAAGGCTAGGCCTTTGTGTTGCGACGAGGAGGCCTATGCCCCTTTTCCTCCCACGTTTAGAAATCTCTTCTATCTCTTTTAAAGAATCCTTGTTTTGTCCGACAAATTTGTCTGCCTCCTCTACAATCAGTAAATAAGGCTGCCTGAGCTCTGTGCCTATTTCGTAAAGTCTCTTGGAAAAATCGGCAACAACTTTTCTTTCATCTAACACATCAGAAACATCAAGAATTATTGGCGTGTTGTTTTCAATTGATTTTCTTATTAAATCGTCTAGATCGACATTTTCTAAATCGACGTCAGCATCCCTTCCTCCCACCCAGAGAACCTCAAACTTCTGTTTGAGGCTGAAATACTCGCCTTCGGTGTCTACAATGCAGAATGCAATATTGTTTTCTAAAAGTTTTTCGCACAGAACAGCAATAAGGTAGGACTTACCGCTGCCTGACTGGCCGATAACACACGTCCTGCCTGTAACTAATTCTTGCGCGTCTATTACAACATTATTACTCCCCGATTTCCCCACAGAAAGTTGAATATTATCGCTCATAAGCCTTTACCCAATATTTATTCTATAACAGTATATAATAATATGGACATAGTTTCCCATGGAATCCTCGGCATACTCTTTGCCAAAGAAGTTTCTTTGCTCGCTGTCGCTGGCGGCCTGTTCCCTGATATAGATAAATTATACACCTTGGCAAAAGGAAGGTACAGACGAGAAGATTCGAGAACCTGGTTTCAAGAGCCGCCTTTTTTGTCTTTTGTTGTTGTTGCAGGCTTCCTCTTAGGGATTCCAGCTTTCAGTCTCGGGGTTATCTCCCATTATTTTATTGACTTTGTGACAGGGGCAACCAGGCCTTTCAGCCCGCTCAATAAAAAAGTCATTAACTTTAATCTTTCTATTCCCCAAAAAATAATGGTGGGAGCTGTTATATGGTTTATAGGGGCAGCAGTTTTTATGGACTGGATAAAATTGCCAAGGCTATTCCAACTGTGAATCCGGACTGGATCTCACGCCTTGGTGTTGTGTTAGCCCTGCCTATAATTTTCTTCAAAGAAATTTGGATAATCGCAGTTTTCTTGTTTTTGAGCCTCGTTCTCGATTGGCTAGATGGCGTGATGGCAAGGAGGCTGAAGAAGAAGGATTTTCACGTAGACCTCGGATGCGATAGGGCAACAGAATTCACAATGGTTGCAAGATTCCCTATCTTATTGCCGGTTGTCATGTTCAATGTTTTCGCGAGCGTTTTCAGGGCGAAGAAAAATCTCCCCCTTATCTTTCCGTTAAGGCAGCTGTTCTTCGTCTATCTTTTGCTGGTTCTGGCTGGCCTAGCTCCTTGGTATTTCTGATCAAATACAGAATTTAAATCCAGGGCATTAATTATACAGATAAACAACTGGGCTGGTGGTCTAATGGCTAGCCTTCTTTTAGAAAAAGAAGGCTACAGTACCCAAGAAAACTACAATACTGAACCAATTGGTTCTGTATCTCCCTTTGGGTGCGGTATCCTTTTCGATTTCAGCTGGACATAGATCTTATTTAATTGTTCAGGATCTATGTCGATCTTTCGACGAAAAGGATAGCAGACAATGGTACGACGTCGCGTTTACACCGCGAAGATCGGGAGTTCGATTCTCTCCCGGCCCATTTTTTATATTATGTAAATTTCAGTTGATTCAGGTCCAAACATCAAACCTCGAGTAATTTACTTTATACTTTTCCAACGCAGATAAGAAAATATCCCTTGAAGAAGCTGGCACCATTATTGTCGCTGGCCCGAGTTTAGTCCCTGAATATTTCTGCAACAAGCCTGGATATCTTTTCTTCCCGCTCTTGTAGCCATACATCTTATTCAGAAAAGCGCCTTTTGATTTTCCTGGCTTTTCCCAGGAGAATACTGAATTGGCTTTTGATTCAGGCGGTTTGCTTGTATATTTTCCATATATGACAATTCCCTCGGAAGAAATGCTTTTTGCTAGGCCTGCCCATTCCTTGAGCCTGCCTACTTTCAAACTAAACTCATTGTTCACAGATTTCATTTTAAAAGATAACGCCTGGTTTGTGAGGTAAAACTCTTCTGCGATTTTGTACAACTTGGATCTCAATAAGATCTCCTGTTTTTTTGACATATCAACATCAAAAAATATGTCTATGTCCGATTCCTGCGCCGCCGAATTCCTTGCAACACTACCGAAGATAATCACTTGATTTAGATTATTCAATTCATGAGTAGAAAGATTTGAAACTAAAAAAGACCCGCCTATTATCGCGTACCGAAGGATTAAGTTTTCTGCTACCATAACACAGTCTGTGTCGTGTCCTCTATAACCTTTTTTAATTCTAGCAGGGCTTCAAGTTTCTCTTTTAGGACAATATCGCTTGGCAAAGGCGAGCCGTAGATAATGTCATTCCTGTTCCGCTCTATTTCCCTGGATAAAGACAGTATTTTATCAGAATCCGGAATCGTATTAATGTCTTTTGTCAAGGCCCCTGCCATCTTTAATTTTATTCTCCGCTCCTCTGCACCAAACCATTCATGCTTGACAGTGGCTCCGGGCTTTATGGCTTTCTCTTTATGCAGCCACAATTCGACGGCGTGCTGCATGCCAAGGGAAAGCGCGCTCATGAAGAGCCTCTGCCTGCTTAAAAGCCCTGCCGGATCCTTCAAAGCTTCCTCTAAAGATTTTTTTACTTCCTTTAGGGCCTCGAAGTGCTTGTCTTCTTGCATAAGAATAGTATGACTTTGGTCTTAATAAAGCTTGATTTACTTTTTTAAGACTTTGGTCTTAATTTACGGTTAGAAAAAGTAACTGACTATTCTTCTTCTGTCAGCTTTTCTTCCTGTTCTTTACCATGAAAAATGAAAATGCAGCTAGAGCAACAACTACTGCTATTACCAGCATTGTTAAATCTCCCCCTTCAAAGAAATCCAATACGAACTGCATTCCATAGAATCCTGCCCATGCCAATGCTGTTGTAAGAATTATTTTTCCTATTAAAGTAGCCACAAAGAACTTTTTAATGTCGTATTTTATTAGACCACAGAGTAAGCCTATTATATCGTCTGGTAGCGGTGTTGCTGCAAATAGAACTATGACAGGGAAAGCGCCCTTTTTATCGAACCATTTTCTGGCTTTTTCCAGCCATTTATTATGCTCTTCTTTTTTAATTAGCTTTTTGCTGCCTCTGCCTACATAATATGCAACAAGTTCTCCGAAAGCTGCACCCAAGCCTCCAACCAAACCAACTAACCACGGATTCATGACAGAACCAGCAGCAAATATTGCAAGGAAGACCGGAGCCGGTAAAAGTACTGTAGCAGAACCTACAAAACTTACGAGAAATACCCCGAGAATCCCAAAGCTAGTTACAACCTGCTGGGACCACTCTATGAGGGCTGCTATATAGGACATGTATTTAATTTATTAGATCTTTCTAATATACACATTATGGATAACTTGATAAAGTTTTTCACAGAAATAGGAAAACTGAAAGACATAGAAAGAAGCGGCTGGGTTGTAGAAGGGATAAGAAACCCGGAATCTGTAGCTGACCATTCTTTCAGGACAGCTCTGGCTGTGCTTGTTTTAGGGAATGGCAGAAAAGATTTGGATTTAAACAGAGCTGTCAAGATTGCTTTAGCCCATGATATAGAGGAATCGCAAACCGGCGATATTTTAATTGATTGGAAAATTAAGGGTTTCGGGGAGAAAGCGAAAAGATTGAATGATTTCGAAAAACATGGGATAACTAAAGAAGAGAAAATGGGGAGAGGCCTGGAAGCGATGAAAAACCTCTCATCTATTTTAGGGGAATCTGGGAAAGAGATCTTCGATCTGTGGAAAGAATACGAGGAAGGCCAGACAAAAGAGGCTGTCTTTGTAAAAAGCGTGGAGACTTTCGAGATGCTTCTGCAGGCTTACGAATACGAAAAAGAACAGAATATCAAATTGGGGTGGTTTGAGCACCAGCAAAACTGGGACAATATTAAAGATGAGCAGATAAAAAAACTGGTTTTAAGGATTGTAGAGAAGAGAAAGGAAGATAAATAAATACTAATTCTATTAAGTTAACAGATAAGGGCCTGTAGATCAACTGGTAGATCGAGCGCATGGCAAAATGTCTAGGATGCGTTAGGCTTCGGGTTCGAGTCCCGACGGGTCCATAAATAAAATAGGCATATCTGATTATGAATTTTTATGTCATTATTCGCGGCCCTTTGGGTTGTGGAAAATCCACACTATCTAAGAGGCTCTCTAAAATACTGAAAGCAAAATATATGTCTATTGACATGGTTCTTGATGAGAATAATCTGGCTAAAGATGTGGAAGACGGCTATATATCAGAGAAAAGTTTTCTGAAAGTTAATGAGATTGTTTTTCCTATAATAAAATCATTTTTACAGAAAAGTATACCGGTTGTTATTGACGGGAATTTTTATCGGAAATCACAGGTTGAGGATCTCATAAAAAGGCTGGATTTTCCACATTATACTTTTACGCTGAAAGCTCCTCTTGAAGTTTGTATAAATAGGGATAAACTCAGAAAGAAAGTTCACGGGAAGGACGCTGCGCAAGCTGTCTATAAGAAAGCAGTTGAATTTGATTGCGGCATTGTAATCGATGTGAACAGGGATCTTGATTCGTGTGTCAAGGATATCCTTTCTCATTTGCCAAAACCGTCCAATAAACCTATATAAACCCGCTAGTTCTAAACACTCTAAAACTTATGCCCTACCCAGTCCTTTACGTGACAGATGTCCACGGCGATGAAGCAGTATACGAGGCTTTGCTAGACAAAGCAATGAAAAACAGAGTGAAGGCAATAATCATCGGCGGGGATGCGACACCTCTGATGGCAATCTACGCTGTGAATAGCATCCAGATACAACGAAACTTCCTGGAAATGTATTTGATCCCGCTGCTCGAAAATTTCCGCAAAATAAGCAAGATGGATATCTACATAATGATGGGAAATGACGACTACAAACTGAACATGGATGTCCTGAATAGGGCGGAGAAGAAAGGGATTTTGAAAGTCATGCATGAAAAAGTGAATAAAATAGGGGATTGGAATATTGTTGGCTATTCATGTATCAACCCCTCAGATTTCCTGATTTTCCCCATACAGGACTGGGTCAAGAGGGAAGAAGATATTTCTAAAGACCTTGAAAAGATTACAAAAGATCTGGATTTGAAAAAAACAATAATCTCAGCGCACCCTCCTCCAAGGGATACGCAGTTAGATCTTTTATATGATGGAAACCATGTCGGATGCAGATCCTTGAGAAAATTCATTGAAAATAAACAGCCTTACCTTGTTTTGAGCGGACATATACACGAGTCTCCAACAATGTCAGGCGCGATTAAGGACAAAATAGGGAAGACTCTCTGCATCCAGCCGGGGAATGCGAAGATTACTCTTATTGATTTGGATGAGCCGGAGAAGGTGAAGAGGGTTTAATTCAGAATTTTACTTTTCTTGGAATCTCACTCTTCACATAAACCATTGCATTTTCTCGTATGTGCGTTCTTTCTTTTTCAGTCAGCTCCCGTACAACCTTTCCTGGTACTCCCATGACCATGGAATTTGATTTTATTAAAGTTTTTGGGGTGACAACGGCGCCTGCTGCAATAATCACATTATCTTCTATTATAACATCATTCAATATTGTTGAATTCATTCCTATTATCACATTGTTCCCTATCTTTGCGCCGTGGACAACTGCGCCATGCCCTACTGAAACATATTCCCCAATTGTAGTCTCATCGTGAATTACAGCGCAATCCTGGACATTTGAATTGTCCCCGATTATTATTTTCCCATGGTCGCCTCTGATTACACAGTTAGCGCAAAGCGTGACATTCTTTCCTGTTTTCACGTCTCCCTCTACAACAGCTTGCGGGTGTACAAATGGCATATTTATGATTTAAGTTATAACTTAATTAACTTATGGGGGATCCAATTTTCTACACAAAACTAGCAAAATATTATGACATCCTGCATTCATACATAGATTACAAAAAAGAGGCTGGCTTTATTTTAGAAATAATAAACAAATATGTGTCACCTGGCCAGAATAATTTCCTTGATATGTGCTGCGGAACAGGGGAGCACATAAAATATCTAAGAAAAAATAACTTCAAAATAACAGGCGCTGATCTGAGCAAAGAGATGATAGAAATAGCCAGGCAGAAAAATCCAAGAACAGATTTTGTCCAGGCCAATATGAAAATCTTCACGTCTAAAAGGAAATTTGACATAATTCTCTGCTACTTCAATTCGATATTATACAACAAGACGTCGGCAGATCTTTCAGAGACTCTTTCTAATTTCTTTAGCCTGCTTCTGGACGGCGGCATTCTGATATTCGATGGTGTGGATAAGAGCATCGGGTTAAATCCTCAGCAAGCTATTTTTGGAAAAGCAGGCTATATCTTCAGGACTCGATGGGACCACAGAGAAGACAACGGGAAAGAGTGGATAGAGGTTGATATGGAATTCGAAATCAGGGAAAGCAGCAAACTCCAGAAAGTAAAGGATGTGCACAAACTTGGGGCATTTAATTTAGACGAAATAAAAAATATTGCAGAAAGCTCTGGTTTTCAAGTCGATATTTTGGAGCCAAATAAAGTACCTTTGGAAAATTTAAACCCGGACTCCTGGAGAGGCGTTTTTGTCTGCAGGAAAATCTAACAATACCTAATTTCTTTCTATCAACCTGTCCTTCAATATTATTCCCCTGTCAGCCATCTAGATAAAGCACTTGATGTTTTAGGCCAGTAGCCACGAAGGATAGGCGCAGGCCAGAACCTTGGTAGAGAAATTGCGTTGAGAAAAAGAATCGAACTAATGAAAGATAAAAAGAAAATCTAGGCTAGAGCAGTATCACTAATTCGCAAAAGGTTAAAAAGATAGGTAACTAATAGACCTTATTATGAAACTAATTTTCTTCGGGCCCCCTGGAGTCGGCAAGGGAACCCATGGGGAAATCGTGAGCAAGAAGTTTGGGATACCGAAGATTTCTACAGGCGATTTGCTGAGAGATGAAGTTAAGACGGGTTCTGAATTAGGCAGGAAAATAAAAGATCTAATTGATGCAGGCAAATATGTTCCTGACGAAATAGTTTTAGAAATCCTAAAGCAAAGATTATCTAAACAAGACTGTGCAAACGGATTTATTCTCGATGGATTTCCAAGAACGCTGAATCAGGCAGAAGAATTGGAAAAAATAACAAGAATAGATAAGGTTGTCAACTTTAATTTGTCACAGGAATCTATCTTAGACAGGCTGACAGGAAGATGGACATGCAAAAACTGCCAAGCCATTTACCATGAAAAACATTCGAAACCTAAGATAGACGGCAAATGCGATAAATGCAGCGAAGCCCTCTATCAAAGAGAGGACCAACAGACAGATATTATCAAGAAAAGGTTGGACGTGTACGATAAAGAAACAAAACCACTGATCGAATTCTATAGGAAAAAAGGTTATCTTATTGATGTGTATTGTGAAGGCGAAATCGGAGATGTATCAAAGAGGGTTTTAGTTGCGATTGAAGGCAGTAAACTTCAACGCACTCTTGTTGTAATAAAGCCAGATGGGGTAGAAAGAAATTTAATTGGAGAAATTATTTCTAGGTTTGAGAAAGCAGGGCTGAAAGTAGTTGCCTCGAAGATGGTCAAAGTAAAAGTTGCCTTTGCGAAAAAACATTACACTGATTCAGAAGAGCAAGTCCTAGGGATGGGAAACAAAACCCTCCAGGCATCCAGAGAAAATAATGTGTATGATCAGATGGTTAAGATTTTCAAGAGCGAAGACCCAAAAATTATTGGAACAACGCTCAGAAATGCGATGGTAAAATTCATTACATCAGGTCCTGTCTTTGCAGTAGTTTTGGAGGGTCCAGATGCTGTCAAGCTAGTCAGAAAAATAACAGGATATACAGATCCGTCAAAAGCAGAGAAGGGCACAATACGCGGGGATTTAGGCCAAGACTCGATCACAAAAGCAAACATGGAGAAGAGGGCCACGAAAAATCTGGTTCACGCGTCTGGGACACAAGAAGAAGCGGAAAAAGAGATTGCACTTTGGTTTAAACAGAAAGAGATTGTGAGTTAAACTTTATTTTTCACACCTTCAATCGGGTTTGTGTGCATCCCTTTTACTTTCTCAACAGGATATTTCAGTTTTGTTTTCTCGAGCTTTTTTTCGCATGCTTTCAGGAGATCTATATCCATTTTATCGGAAAGTATAATTAGCCAGTACAAGATGTCAGCTATTTCATCTTCTATTTTCTCTTTTTTGTTAGGGTCATCTTTTATTTTTTGTATCTCATCCTCTTTGAGCCACCTTAAACAGTCTGCCAGCTCGCCAACCTCGCTGACCATAGCTATCAAAACGTCTTTCGGGTTCAGGTATTTATCCCAGTCCCTCTCGAGGCTGAACTGCTTTATCCTTTCCTTCATTTCTTCCAGAGTCAAAACCATATTCATGTACTTTTTAATTCATATATTAATAAAAACGTAATTAGGAATATGACAGACACAATTGTTTTAATACCGGCTTATAATGAATCCAAGAACATCAAGGAGATTGTTTCCAGGGTAAAGAAATTAGGGTACACGCCTCTAGTGATAGATGATTATTCAAAAGATAACACATCACAATTAGCAAAGGAAGCTGGCGCTGTTGTTGTAAGGCACGAAGTGAATAAAGGCAAGGGCGAAGGGATAAAAACAGGATTTCAGTATATTTTCAAAAATAGAAAAGAAAAATACGTTGTTCTTTTGGATGCAGATTTACAGTACATTCCCGAAGATATCCCTAAAGTGATAGAAGAATTGCAGAAAAACCAAGCTGATTTTGTCATGGGTTATAGGGACTGGTCTCTTGTTCCATTGAGGCACAGATTAGGCAATTTAGCCTGGAGGGTTTCCTTCAACCTACTTTTCGGGACTAAAATGAAAGACACGAACTGCGGGTTCATGGCAATGACAGTCGAAACTGCCAAAAAAATAAAGAGGATACATGGCGGCTATATAATTGATAATCACATTGTGTCCCAAGTTGTCAAAAATAAGCTAAAGATAGGCCAGGTTCCTGTCACAATTTTTTACAACCACAAATCTGGTGTAAATAGAGGGATCAGAATGGTTTTAGGCGTTCTGTTTTTTATAATTAAAGAAGGGCTGAAGTATAGGTTTGGAATTTCTAAGGATTAGAGAATTTTCTCAACCTCTTTTACTATATCCATATGAACTTTTTCTATTTCCCTGTCTCCATCTATTAAAACAAAATTCTCTTTTAATTTTTTGGGAAGTTGCAAATATTTTTTCCTTATGGATTTCAGGAACTTGTCATTCTCAAATTTTTCTTTCTGGCCTCTGTTAGAATTTATCCTTTTCAAAGCAGAGATCAGTTCTATATCCAGTATTATTGTCAAATCAGGTTTTGGGAAAAACTTGTTTATTTGTTTTAGCCAGCTAAACGGGATTCCTTGGTTGCTCTGGTAAACTAAATTTGAATGGTAGTATCTGTCTGATATTACTACATTTCCTTGTTCTATACTAGGTTTGATTATTGTCTCCACCTGCTCTGCTCGGTCAGCTGCAAACATCAGGGCATCTGCCAAAGGGACTGTATGGTTTTTGAGGTGATGCTCACGGATTAGAGTTCCAATCCTCCCGTTAGTCGGATTTTTTGTTTCCACTATTTGGATATTTTTATTTTTCAGGGAGCCTGAAAGCAATTTTATTTGCACAGTTTTCCCGCTTCCGTCCATTCCTTCTATAACAATGAATTTTCCTAACATAGAACCAATTAATTTTGTATTATATTTTCTTTCTGGACGGTGCTCTTTCTTTTTCTAAAAGAAAGAGTAGCTACTGGACTTCTATCCAAGCGCCGACTGTGACAAAAAGCAGAGCAATTGCAAACAGTATCCCTGCATCGATTAAGACTTTACCAAAGACTCCCTGTTTGTGTTGTTGCCTGATAATTGCTGCAGATATAAGGCCGCCTGACATACCAGCTAATACGAATGATGTGATTTCAAAAATTCCGTGGGGCAGGAAAGGCAGCGACTTTATAGGTATATCTTGTATCCCTCCTGAGAGTTGAGCTATTCTGACTCCAAGCAAACTTGCGTTCCAGACAAGGATGAATGCGACACCGGCACCAAAAAGGAGTGAGAAAATGAAAGAGAGGCCTAGAACACCCATGTTGTTAAATAGTATATCTACAAAAGACAGTCCTGCAGTAACTTGACCTGTTATTGCGCCGCTAACTCCGACTATCCTGCCTATCTCAATTTTCTGGATCTGGAAGAAATCTGCTTGCAGGAAGAATGACCAAAAAGCAAATGCTATTGTTAATCCAAAAAAGAAACACAAAAAGACCAGTGCATCCTTCTGATGCCTGTCCCAAATGCCTCTCCTGTATTTTTTCTTTATGTAACTCTCCTCCCTCTCTTCCTCCCTGTTTATCAGGTTAGTTAAGAAATAAGCAGCCGGTAATATTATGAAGATCACTGAGAAGATACCGCTAAGATTAACAGTATTTCCAGCCAGGCTGAACTTAAAGGAAACTTTGCTGGCCAGGAAAAAAGATATTGAAGCTAGGACAAAAGACCAGATGAGCATTAAGTATGGCTTTTTTGTGATTTCATCAAAACTGATAAAAGATTCTAGCAT
Source organism: uncultured archaeon (assembly GCA_964476045.1). Lineage (GTDB taxonomy): Archaea > Aenigmatarchaeota > Aenigmatarchaeia > QMZP01 > JACQNV01 > CAYYYJ01. Next base: position 12,496 of record CAYYYJ010000023.1, read on the forward strand.
ATCTAAACAGAATTAAGTTATAATTGTGCTAGGGGGGATTTATAGGTTCTTAATTAATCGTGCTCGCTGCAAGAGATCCTGTTTCTTCTCGGGTCTTGCTTAATTCTCAGATAAAGATCCCGGACTCTTCCAGGCGTTTCTTCATCTCCATAATCGAAAACTCTTGCCGAGTCTTCTAAAGATCTTCCGAATATTCTGTAGCTATGTACAGGCACTCCGCAAAATTTCATTTCGAAACAGCCTAAATTCAGTTCAAAATCGTTCACGATACCCGTATATACATCAACTGTGAAACTTTCAACGTCGAAACATTCATCTTCTACATGTCTTCCTGTATAAGATGGCTTCTTTCCGTCGGCGGAGACATGCCGCCACTCCTCAACCAGCCCAGACTGAACCAAAACTTCTGGCAGTCCTATTTCCGTAATCATATCTACTCACAATAGTGGATAGAAATATAAAGCAGAAAGCGCGCCTACAGTGGATTCTACAGGTCGACACAGACATAAGTCTGCGTCAAACCTTCAATACAGCCGATGCAAGTTGATCCTTGATATCTTCTCGACCTCGCTACCCTCCAAGCATCGCCAATACAACTTATGGCTGCTGCCTTCCGGCCCTGACCAGGTTCATTATACTGACGGTCCTGAAGGACAAGGCTTCTCAGTTGATAAAAAGGACTTGCATCAACTAATACTGCCGCCTATAGGCTACGTCAGCCATGAAGACCGCTTGCTTGTACAGGAGAACGCGACAGCGTTAACCCTTTATACAGAAGGCCTAGCTCTGCGACGGAGGCTCTCTGCACTATAGATTCTGTAGGTGTGGTTTATATAGTTAACAGAACCTTTTAGAGAGATCCTTTAAATCAAGGAAAAGTTATATTAATCTCTTACACATAGAAAATCTATGGCAAGAAAAAAAGATAATACAGACCACAATATCCGGCTTACTGTAGTTTTAGGTTCACTCATCATAATGTTTCTTTTAGGATTATTTTTAGGCTATTCTATATCCACTACTGAAATAGAAAAAACATCGAAGTTTGACACTAAGAAAGACCTTACAATAACAAATAATCAACCAACTATTCCCATAATAACAGGATCCACATTCTCGACAATAAACGTTCCAGCAGTTGATGATAAAGGGAACGGCGTTGTGACAGCTCTGGATGTGCAGGTCTCTCCTGGCTCTGGAAGAATACTCACAAATATAGATAAGCTCTTTTTCTGGGTTGACACGCAAAACTCCATTAAGAAAGCCACAAAAGTGGCGCAGGATATAACTGGGAAAGATCTCTCAAAATACGACATTATTTATACAGTCAAAGCAAATGCCAGCATTATAGAAGGCGGGTCTGCTGGAGCAGCTTTAACAATAGCTACAATAGCGGCCCTGGAAAACAAATCACTTAATAACAAAGTTATGATTACAGGGACAGTAGAGGAAGATGGCAGCATCGGCCCTATTGGCGAAGTTGTTGCAAAAGCAATAGGTGCGAAAGATATAGGAGCAACACTATTGTTAGTGCCTACTGGACAAGGAAGTTCGAAAATCTATAGGCCTGAAAAGAAGTGCTTCACAGAAAGCGGAGTTGAGGTTTGCGAGACCAAGACAGTAGCTGAAGAAATATTCATTTCAAAGGATGTTGGGATAGAGGTGAAGGAAGTCTCTAAGATACAGGATGCAATGGGATATTTTTTCGGCAATCAGATTCCTGCTTAATTTCGAAAAGATAAACTACTCTAATAAACTTCTCACAAACTCGCGTGGCTCAAACTCCTTGAAATCGTCATACATCTGTCCTATTCCTAAAAATAAAATCGGCTTTTTCAAAGTATATGCAACAGAAAGTATTGCGCCTCCCTTTTCATCAACGTCAACTTTTGTGATTACAATTGCATCGACTCCGATCTCTTTATCGAACTGCTTTGCCTGCTCAACTGCATCGTTCCCTGTAAGACCATCTATAACTAAAACTTTGAGGTCCGGCTTGTTCACGCGCACAACTTTTTTTAGTTCGTCAATTAAATTTATATTATTGTGAGTCCTGCCAGCAGTATCTGCGAGAACTACATCAGCTCCTTTTGATTCAGCGTGTTTTATAGCATCGAATATAACTGCTGCAGAATCAGATCCATATTGGTGTTTTATTATTTTTACTCCTATCTTGTTTGCGTGGATTTCCAGCTGGTCTATCGCTGCAGCGCGGAAAGTGTCTCCAGCTGCGAGAACAGGGATGTATCCCTTTGATTTAAGGTAATTAGCAACCTTTGCTGCTGTGGTGGTTTTTCCAGCCCCGTTGAAGCCTAGGAACAGAACAACTGCAGGTTTTTTGTTTTGCTTGGATTTTGAAATTATTTCGGGGAGATTTATTTTTCCCTGGTCGAGAACTTTTACAAGGGCAGCCTCGAATATTTTCTGAATTTCCTGGTCTGTTTTTAATCTTTTAGCGTCAGTTCCTATCAACTGGGATTTCAGCTCATTTTTCAAAAAATCTATTACTTCCAAAGCAACATTTGCTTCGAGAAGGTCTATCTCGAAAGTCGAGAAAAAGTCTTCGATGTCTTGTTCTGTCAATTTCTTAAAAGTAATTTTCTTTACAACCTTTTCTCTGAGGAAACCAAATCGCTTTTTAGTTTTTTTTATGTGTAATTCTTCCTCTATTTTCTCGTCTGGTTCTACCCTAAAGGACTCAACAACAGTCTCGGTTAAAGATTCCTTCTCCTCTTCGTTCAGTTCCTCAAGAGGAACATCTTCTACAGCTTCTTCCTCTTCTACAGTGTCTACGCCACTTTGTTCTTCTTTTATGTGCTCGATTTCTTTTTCAACTAATTCCGCTCCCTTCTCGAGAATTTCTGTCTTTTTTTTCTTCTTTTGTTTTGGCTTCTTTATCTCCTCAACTACAGCCTTGCTTCTCAGCTTTTTGACAGATTCCTTGAGCTTTTTCTTCAGTAGGCCAAACATAACACGTATGATAAAAAATAGATTTTGTGGCTTAAAAGAATATATGCAAATCACTTGAAAAACACAGCAGAAAAGAGTGTAAAAAACTATTTCCCTTTCTTATCATGAGCTCTAATAGATGGCCTCACTTTCTCAGAACCTTTCCCGCGGTTTCGGAGGCCTCTTGCTTTCTTGCCTTGGCCTGTAAGGCCCCTGTATACACGGCCTACATGCTGTTTCTGGGTTATCCACCTCATTTCTTTATCTGCGAGTATGGCTGGATGAGATCTGTCGACGAGTATGACTTCATACCATTTCTGGACACCATCTTCCCCGACAAAATAGGAATTTAGGACTTCCATATTCGGGAATTTATCTGCAACTCTCTGCTCAGCTATAAGCTGCTTCGATGAACCTGTTGTAAAAAATCTTCCTGCTGCTTTAGGTTTTCTTCCTCCAGCTGGTACGGGCGTCTTCCTGCCACCTTTGCTGATCCTTGTTCGCGCAACAATAAAACCTGGTTTTGCCTTGTAGCCTAGTGTGTGCGCTCTGGTTGGGTTTGTTGGGCCTTCTAACCTTTTTACAACTTCCTCTGATCTCCACTGTGTCAACCTCAATTTCTGTAGTGCATGGAATTCCGGATCTTTCATCCTTAAACCGAAGTGGTCTATTGCCATAGGTAATATACAGGGAGTATATATTTAAATGTTGATTAGAGTTCCCGCTGAAGTTTCCATTCCAATGTTCTTCCTGATAAGACATATTTAACCTTCTTCAGCTGCTCGATATTCTTGGCCCCAGATAAAAACATTGAAACCTTTAGCTCGTGGGATATTTTTTCTATCAGTTTTTCCACACCTTCTTTTCCAGAGGCCTTGAAAGCTTTCAGAAAAGGCGAGGCCATTCCGCCGATGTCTGCACCTAAAGAGATGGATTTTGCCATATCTAAGCCTGTTCTCACGCCGCCAGTTGAGATTATAGGGAGGCCGACCTTGCTTTCTAAAATAGAGACTGGCGTCCTTATGCCCCAATTTGAAAATGAAGAATAATCAATTCCCCCTCGTATAGCATCTACAATAAGGAAATTTGTGCCGCCGAAGCCGCCGACATCGATTGCTTTCACTCCGCAGCTTTTCAGGAGGACAGCGCTTTCCCTGCTGATTCCATTGCCAACTTCTTTTCCTATGACAGGGTATGAGATGCTCTGGCAAAGATTTTTCAGCGCTTTTGCAGACTGGCTGAATTCTGTATCCCCGCCAACCTGAAATATCTCTTGCCCTGGATTGAGATGGACAGCTAATGCATCTGCATCCAGATCCTTAAGCGCTTTCTCTATCTTTTGTGGAGAATATTTTTTGACATGGGAGATCCCTATATTCCCGAGGATTATGGATTTTGGTGCAAGGTCTCTGATGTAATAAGTTTCCAGCAATTCAGGCTTCTCTATCATAGCTCTCTGTGAGCCGACGCCTATTACAAGATCAAACCTCTCAGCAGCTTCTGCAAGGCCCCTGTTTATTTCCTTGGCTTCTGCTGTCCCTCCAGTCATTCCGTCTATCATTAGCGGGAGCGAGATCTTTTTGCCTAGAAATTTTGTAGAGGTGTCTATTTTACTAAAGTCAGTTTCGGGTAGAGCCTGATGGATAAGGCTGACGTCGCCCCACCCTGCATCTTGGACGTCTACACGCTCATCGTGCGTGCAGAGCTTGATGTGATCGGA
>CAYYYJ010000024.1:0-14756 GCA_964476045.1 uncultured archaeon
ACTAAAAGAAATAGGAATTGTTTTGGAAGATGAGAACGGAAAAACTACATGGAAAATAACTTAATCTAATTCCTTCTAGCTGATTCTAAGTATTGCAAGTTGTGCAAACGTTTATATAGGCCTTCTGCGTAAAATCTTATTGCATCAATTTATGAAACATTTAAAACTCGTAAGCATACTATTGGTTTCAATTATCATTTTTTCTGGCTGCGCTTCATTGAATCCAGCTGGAAAACAAGCTAACCAGATTGGCGAAAAAGCAGACGGCGTAATGGTAGAGAAAACCCCTGGCGTATCCAATGAAGTAATGGCGAAGAAAACGCCTGTTGCTTCCGAAAGCGGAGTGACGACAGATAAAAAGCCTGCTACTAGTGATGGTGTAATGGCTGATAAAAAGTTTTCAGATATCGGCCTGACAAAGTATGCAAACAAATATTACAGATATGATCCAGTGGCTTATCAAAATGCTTTAGCAGATAAAAAAATAGTATACATTTATTTCTATGCAAATTGGTGCCCGATATGCAAGGCTGCAAGGCCAAAAATACTGGACGCTTTTAATAAAATAGACTATAGTGATGTTGTCGGTTTCGAAGTTCATTATAACGATGATGAAGCAAAAGATTTTGATAAGGAGATTACAAGGAATTATCAGGTGCCTTACCAACATACAACACTTATTATTAAGGATGGAAAAGAGTTTTATAGATCACTCAACGAGCTAACAACAGAAGAAATAATTAAGCAGATCGAATCTGCCAGAAACAGTTAAATAGAAAAAATCTTATGGACCAGAGAACAGCAATCTTCCTCAATTCACTTGCATTCGTCCTAGGCTTTTCTTTTGTTTTTTCCTTAGTTGGTGTTCTTCTCCAGACTTTGCTGGCAAAAGCAGCATACGATGCCGTGAATCTGCTCAGAGTAATCGGCGGCACTGTAATAATACTCTTTGGTATTTTCCTTATAGCATCCCTCAAGTACAGGATACCTTTTCTCCAATCTGAACACAAATTAAAAGTAAAAAAATACAGGAACAGCTACATATCCTCTTTCTTATTTGGGGTGGCCTTTGCAATTGGTTGGACGCCATGCGTAGGGGCTATTTTAGGGTCAATATACACGCTAGCCGCCACTTCGCCTGGATCTGGATTCCTCTTGCTCATGGCATACTCTTTAGGTATAGGAATCCCATTCCTTATAGCTGGCGCGTTTACTGCAAAAGTCTCTCTCTTTGTTGAAAAATCCACCAAAATATTAAAATATTTTAACATAATCGGCGGCCTGCTTCTGATTGCAATAGGCCTGCTTATTTTTTTCAATTACTTAGGCATAATAGCATCCTTTTTCGTCGGGACAGAAGGAGCGATAGGCCTTTCGGGCCAGTTAAACTTCACAATAGCTTTTGTCGCAGGCATCCTAACATTTATCTCACCATGCATCCTACCTCTGCTCCCAGCATTTTTCTCTTACATGGCCGGAACAACTGCGCAAACAGTATCGTCTAAAAAGAAGACAAAATAAGAAATTGATTTCATGAAAATTCTAATTATTGCTATCGGTCTGATTGTAGTTTTTATAATAGCCCTACAGCTACTTGTTCCAATATCCCAAATAAAATCGAAATCAGATTTGCCAATCCAAGGAAAAGCTGCCGATTTTGTCGGAATAAGCAATTGGCTTAATTCGAATCCTTTGACTGTAAATGAATTAAAAGGTAAGGTTCTCTTAGTTGATTTCTGGACATATAGCTGTATAAACTGCATAAGGACCCTGCCTTATCTAAAAAATTGGCATGAAAAATATTCTGATAAAGGTTTAGTTATAATCGGGATTCATACTCCAGAATTCGAATTCGAGAAGGATACAAATAATGTGAAGGCAGCTCTCGAGAAATATGGGATAAAATATCCAGTAGCTCAAGATAATCAATACCAGACGTGGAGAGCTTACAAAAACAATTACTGGCCGAGAAAATATCTTGTCGATATAAATGGGAGTATAAGATACGACCATATAGGGGAAGGCGGATATGAAGAAACAGAGAAAGCAATACAAGAACTTTTAAAGGAGAGAGGCTCTTTAGAAACCATAAACATGACAAAAATAAATCAGGAGACAGACCTTACACAGATAGCAAGCCCTGAGATATATCTTGGCTACGAATTTGCAAGAGTCCCTTTAGGAAATAAGGAAGGCTTCTCCACAAAAAATATAGTTGATTATGGCGAATTTAACACAACCTCAATAAAGCTCCCGAATACTGTTTACCTGTCTGGAAAATGGGAGAGTAAAAATGATAGGATAATTTCAACTGAAAAGAGCAAATTGTTTTTGGTCTATAAGGCAAACAAAGTCAATATAGTCGCTGGCGGCAAGTCTGAAATAAAAATACTTGTAGATGGAAAAACTTTAGATAATAATTCTTCCGGTCAGGATTCGCAGAATTCTGCTGCTCAAATAAATGAGCAGAGATTATACAATATTGTGTCCTCCAAGGACTATGAACCGCACCTACTTGAAATAGACGCTGAAAAAGGATTTGAACTCTACACATTCACTTTTGGATGAAAATTTAAACCCTCTTGGGAAAATTTAATATGGCAAATAATGATCCAGTTGAACTGAATTCAAGCTACCTTTACAACTTTAAAATTGAGAATAAAAAATTCTTGAACGATAAAGCTGAGTTCAAAGACCTAGACATCTTAAAGCAAGAGCTAGTCTCGTCGATTAAAAAATCTATAACATCAGAAGAGTCTGATAAAGGGATCAAACAAAAAATAATCACGCAGGTGAAGCTTTTCGTGGTCTTTGAGGATAAAGTGCCGGTCACAGCTTTTCTTCAAAGAGACTTAGCAGAAGATTTCACAAAGAGCCGCTCTATCTCATTCAAGGAGTATGCAATAAAGAAAATTGAAGATTCTGTGAAAATAATCGGTGAGCCTCCTCTAAGCGAGTCACAAGAAAATATTCTGTTTTCGGCCATATCAAAGGAGATAGCCTCTGCTGGCCCATTCGATGCTCTCGGCGATTTCGGGAAAGTATCAGAGAATATTATGAGAAGCAAATCGCAGGAAAACAGCGATATAGGCGATCTAGGTAAAGTTATAAATAAAAATGTTAGGAAATGAAATCCAGGAGTTATGGTTCTAGCTTGGGAATTGTGAGATTTTTCTTCTAATTGAAATTAGCCTTTTCTTCTTGCTTTTATCTGCCAATAGGTTCTCTCGACATTGCCTTCCATTTCATCTACTTCAAATCCATTTTCTGTTAAAAGCTTTCCCATTCCTAAATCTCCAGTTCCAGCGGTTTTGCCTTTTGAATCATAAACTCTATAACTGTCTTCCCCGAAAACTATGTAGTCTTCTGTTCTTTTCGGATCGTCTATTGGATTAAATTTTTGCTTCATATGTTATTTGTGGAGGTCTCATTGAAGCAAAGTCTACTCTTGATCTGGGAATTCTGTGCTCGTCCATGAATATGTACGCATCTGTAAGGTCGACTTTCATAATACCACTAGTAAGTGATTAATTTAGAGCTATATAAAACTTATAAGTAAGTAAAGCTTACTATACGTATTGCTGATAGTTTCCTAATGCAGATCTTTTGGAATAAATGGTTGAAGTTGATTTGCTATCCAATTTGTTACAAATCAACTTCGTCCCTTTAGAAAGAAGTGCATTTTGGTTAAGCTTTAACAAAGAGACGACATCGATCTTGTCCACTTGGTTAGGATAGATGTCAACCATTTAATGAAGAAAAGGTTATGATAGAAGAAGTTGTTAAGATAGGGAAGCGCGGCCAGATAACATTACCTTCTGGAATAAGGGAAAGCGAAAATCTAAATGAAGGCGATTTTGTAGAGTTATCAGATCTTGGCGGAGTGATAACTATGAGAAAAATAGAAAAGAAACCTAGTGTCCTTGACTTATTCGCAGAAGTTGGTAAAGCCCTGAAAAAAGAAGGTTATTCTAAACAAACTTCGATTAAGCTCGCAGATGAGGTTAAAAAAGAGGTGTCTGGATGAGGCTTGTATTGGACACAAATGTCTTTATTGTAGGGTTTCTGGACCTAGCTGAAAATAGTGTGTCTCCGGAGGTCCTGATACTGGAGGAACTCAACAAAAAAATCCACACACTTATATTTTCAGACAAATTAGAAGAGCAAATACTTAGGGTGGCATTGAGGGTAAAGGATAAAGACTTTGTTGGCTTAGTGAGGCATCTTATATGGTCGGATTTCTTGATTGAATATTTTGCAGTAAATAAGGAAAAATACCTAAATCTCTTTCCAGAAATTCCAAGAAAAGACCTCGATATATTTCTGACCGCCCATCTGGGATCTGCCGACTACATGCTGACAAACGACAGCGTTTTTCTTGAGAAATCAAAAATATATAAAACAGGTTTTATTTCAATAGGCCCATCCGATTTCGTGAATAAATTCTCAAAACATTAATTAATATTACAGGAATAGGAAAATATTTGACGGAATTATAGTCCGTTGAGAATTAAACCTCTCCCCAACCCAATTATAACAAGCCTCTTTTTCTTCCCACCGTCTTCTTCAACAGTTCTGAACTCTTTAACCTCGAAGTATTTTTCAAATACCCTCTTAATTTTTTCAGGCGTCAAATCCCTGTGCTTTAAATTAAATTGTTCTATGTAAACATAATCTGTCACATAAGCTATGCCACCTGGTTTCAAGGATTTGTATATTTGCTGGAAACCTTTTTGAACTCCGTTGAGTCCACCATCCTTGCCCTTCAACCTGAAGAAATCAGTGAACACATTTCTTGAGAAAACTGCATCGTATTTTTGTTCGGGTCTGAGCTGCGGAAGATCGAGCAAATTTGTTTTTACAAACTTTATTTTTTTACCATATTTTTCTTCAGCTTTTTCCAGGCCCGCAGAAGTCATGTCCATCCCAGCTACTTTGTAACCTTTATCAGCCAACAACTTAGAAGCATAACCGTCAAAACAGCCGTGATCCAAAACTTTGGCACCGGGTTTTACGTATTTTGAGAAATCAGAAATGTCTTTCAGATAAGCAGCTTCGTCAGGCTTCCTATCTACCCAGGTTTCTGTATATTGTTTTTTCAAGCCCAGAAGTGTTGTTCTTATTGACTTTGCCATATGGGAATCCATATCACTCAACTTTCGCCGCCGCCCTCTGGACAACTTCTGATAAAGCAGGATGAATATGAACTGTATTTGCAATATCTTCAGCAGTATGCCCATATCTCATTGCTACAAGAACTTCATGTATTATGCTGGATGCTTCAGGACCCAGTATATGGCATCCCAAAATCTTTCTGCTTTTTTTGTCCACTAGAATTTTTACAAACCCGTCATTTTCCAGCAAAGCCTGGCCCATCCCCGTCGCTTTGTAATTATGTTTTCCAACAGAATATGCAATCTTTTTTCCTTTCAGCTCCTCTTCTGTATAGCCAACACCAGCTATCTGGGGAGAAGAAAAAATTGCATGTGGCATAGCCGTATAATTGACTTCTTCTTTTTTCTGCGGATTTTGAAAATTATAAAGAGCATATTCAGCTTCGAGGTTTGCGCTGTGTTTAAAAAGATATTTCCCTGCAATATCCCCAGCAGCCCAAATCCCTTTCACATTAGTCTCCATGTATTCATCTGTCACAAGATACCCCTTCTCATCTGTTTTCAATCCAGTTTTCTCAGCCTGTAAAATATCTGTATTTGGCCTCACGCCTAGAGATACAAGAAGCTGCTCAGAAATAATTTTCTTCCCCACGCCTTTTGCATCTTGAGCATGCAAAACAAATTTTCCAGACCTCTTCTCAACCCTCTTTATCTTATGTCTAGTCAGCACATCATATTTCCTGCTAAACAGCTCAGTAAATTTCTCTGAGATTTCCCTATCCTCTTTCGTGAGCAGAACATCGCTTCTCTGGACTACTGTAATCTTTGTTCCAAGGGCCCCGTAGAAATGCGCAAGCTCTGCCGCTATATACCCACCACCAAGAACAATCATAGATTTCGGCTGCTTTGTCAGCCTCAACGCCTCTGTGCTCGTGATATAACCAGAACCTTCCAGCCCTTCTATATCAGGTATCGATGGCCTTGTACCCGCCAGAATAAAAATGTTTTCAGCTGTTATTTTTTCCTTTCCTACCTGAAGAGTTTTGTGCCCAACAAATCTTCCAGTTGTTTTAAATAATTTAATATTCTCATCTTCTAAAATAGCTTCTTCTATTTCTCTAGACTCTTTATCAACCAGCTTAGAAGCTCTTTTTGTTATAGAAGCGAAATCGATCTTTGGCTTTCCTGGGATTCTAATTCCATATTCTGGGGCCTTCTTCAAAATCTCCATCACATCTGCTGTGTGTATCACAATCTTAGAGGGTATACATCCCCTGTTAAGGCAAGTCCCTCCCATCGGGCCGTGTTCTACTAAAGCGACTCTCTTCCCTTGGGAAGCAAGAGATGACATTATATTAAGCCCAGAACCAGCCCCTACTATAATTGCATCAAATGTTTCCATACAATATAATAGATTTTGGCTAATAAAAGTAAATTCTTGCCATAAATACCTGAAGTATTTAAATCCTTTTAGGACCAATATTATTTTGTGGAGAGGTTTTGATTAAACTTTTCTCAAAAAAGTCTGATTTGAGAAATTTTTTTGGTTAAGCTTTAAGGGACGAAACCGATCTTCGATCGGTTTCCAGCATTTGAAAAACGTTATGGGAGTTAAAAAAATCGGCGAGATTGTATTGATCCAGCTGGCTGACATTGATTCTAATATCTATCTTATCGGAGACACAATAGTTGACACAGGGACTGGTTTTAATTTCACGAGGCTTAGGGACGTCCTCCGTGTTTTCAAAATGCCAATGGATAATGTAAAAAGAGTCATCAATACGCACTACCATTTTGACCATATTGGAGGCAATGGCTATTTTACTGGAGCAGAGATCTGGATCCATGAAGCTGACGCCCCTGTTCTAGAAAATGGGGATCAGGAGACCACAGTAGCAGAATTCTTCGGCGGCAAAATGCACAAAATGAAGATCTCCAGAAAGCTAAAAGATGCAGAAAAAGTAACCTTGGGTTCTACAGAATTTGAAGTTGTTCATGTCCCTGGACACACACCTGGATCTATATGTCTATACGACAAAAAACAAAAACTGCTAATAACAGGGGACACTGTTTTCTCAAATGGGATCGGCAGATCGGATTTGGACGGCGGCGATTTTGAGCAATTGAAGAAATCATTGGAAAAGCTTTCAAAGATGGACATCCAGAAAATATTGCCGGGCCACGGGCCTATTGTCGAGAAAGATGGCGCGAAGCTGATTGCAACCCTTTTGAAGGCTGCGAAACCGCCTTCTGACGACGATGACTCAGAGGATGAGACGCCTATTTAACTACAATAGAGAGTATCCAGCCCAAGGCCAATAAGACTGTAGAAATCACCATAAACATATTGATTTCTTTCACTTTTTTCATAAATACTGTGCCCAAAATAAAAATGGTGAAACCAAAAAGCAATGCCCTGTCAATTGAAAAAGTCCAGACTACTGCAGCCGACATTATCAAAACAGTTGCGATATCTAATTTTGTATATGTTTTAAGTTCTTTTTTAGAAGGGATTAGAATTATTCCAACCCATAAAAGAGCCCCAGTTGTTGCAATTACTGGAATTAAACTGATAACAGGGGTTAAAACTATCATTAATAGCATCAGAATAGAAATTACAACTGCAGTGAATCCAGTCCTCCCGCCTTCTGATATCCCAACAGCGCTCTCAACATAAGCCACCATGCTGGATGTCCCCATAGCCGCGCCTACCATTGTTCCTGCCCCATCAACAGATAAAGCCTCTTTCATTTTAGGCATTGTCCCGTCCTTATTTACTATTGTTGTGCCCCTGGTAAGGCCGATAAATTTGGCAATGCTTCCATAGAAATCTACAAGAAATAGGACAAGTATAACGCTAATCATCTTTACATTGAATATTACACCCAAGTCTAGTTGGAATATTGAACTAAACATTTCGTTTGAAATTTGGATTCCTGAACCTACGCTGCCTAAACCAATTGTATAGGCTAAGGCGGTTGATAGGATAATGCTGATCAAAACGCCCCCAGGAATCTTAAATTTTCTAAGCAAGAGTGTTGACGCGAGACCAAAATAAAGAACATAAGCAGGTGGGGAAATCAAGTTTCCGAATCCGCTTATTCTGACGCCAGAGTAAACAAGAATCCCGGCAAGCCTCAAAGCTATAAGCATCAGGAAAACACCTACACATAATGCCAAACCAGACTTCATCTTATCAGGGATTGCGTTTATTATTTTGGTTCGGATGTTTGTCAATGTAAGTATCATGAATATCACGCCAGACCAAAAGACAGCGCCCAATGCCTGCTGCCAAGTAAATCCTAAACCCAGAATCACAAAGAAAGCAACATAAGCATTCATCTCCATACCTGGCGCAACAGCAAACGGTTTTTTAGCCCAGACACCCATTATGAATGTGGCCAAAAAACATGTGACAACAGTGGCAAATAGTACTGCGCTTTTATTAAATCCGCCCTCAGCCAATATTGAAGGGTTGACAACAAAAATATAGGAAAGCGCTAGGAATGTTGAGACTCCTGCAAGCACCTCTGTCCTGAAGCTTGTGTTGTGCCTCCCAAATTCAAAATAATTTGATATTTTATCTGAGAATTTCATACATTACTTCCTTGCGAATTCCAATATCACGAAATCGTTTATTTTCCTTCCATCAAACTTGTATTCTGGCGTGAATGTTGTTTTGAGCAATCTCAATCCAACCTTCTGGAAGATCTTCTGGTACCATTCAATTGGCCTGTGCAATTCCAGAATTTCGTAATTGCCCTCCTTCTTTAATTTCTTATAGGTATGATTCTCTTCGTACTCGCTGCCCGTCTGGAACCTGAAATCTAAAACAGATTCAGGCACATTAAATATCTTCGGGTTGCAAAAACCCACATAGGCTGTGCCTGTAGCTTTTAGCAAGGTTTTGATATTCCTAGATATATTTTCCACTTCTTTCTCATCAACTATACACAATACCAGGTTACAGACTATGACATCAAACGAGTTCTTGGGTATCTCGTTTATTTTTGAATAGACATTCTCAGCGCCTATTTTTTGAGCGCAAAGCCTTCTCATCTCTTCTGAAATGTCAAAAACTTTTACATCGGCGCCTAGCCTTTTCAGGACAGACGCCAAAACCCCAGGGCCGCACCCATAATCTAAAATCCTCTTGTTTTTAATATCACCAATCGCGGAGATTATGGTGTTGTCGTAGGACTTTATTTTGATATTCTCTGCTTCAAGCTCTTTTGACACAATTCTCCATTGGGTTTGGCTTTCAACAATTTTCATATCAAGCTTCATCCTTATCGAATTGGTCCCAGTATTGGCCGTCAATTCTTTCATCCTCGATTTTAATAACTATTTCTCGAGTGTCAGGAAGTGTTTTTCTGTATTCTTCAAGCAATTTTGCTTCAAACCGTTTGAGTATCCTTGTTGGCACGCCTCCATAATCCCTTGAACGATCATACAAACTAATTGTCGTTCCTTTTCCAGAGACCATGCCGCCGCCAACTGGTTTTACTAAATATTTGTCGGCTATGTTTGCATGCTTTGTATTTCCATCAAATTCAGGGTCAAACCACGATCTGGCGTAATAGACAAGAGATTCCGGTTCACCTGATTCCGGCTCACGGGCAACGATGAATTTGTGTGGCAATTCCCCTTCAACTTTTCCTATTTTATATTTCATATTTATCACCTTGCAGTAATATTAGAAACATGCTATATCAATCTTCACTCTCCATTTTTGGAGGAGTATTTAAGTATACTGAAGCAATATTTCTTATGGACACTTCAGTACTGGAGGATATCGGGCTGACAAACGCGGAGATAAAGGTTTACTTGGCTTTACTTGAACTGGGTTCAGCCAGCGCCGGGCCTATAATAGAGCTGTCTGGGTTGCAAAGCTCTGTTGTCCACATGACGCTGAACAAACTGATCGATAAAGGTTTTGTTTCTTTCGTGAAGGATGGAGGAAGGAATTATTATCAGGCTTCCAACCCAAAAAACATTAGCGAGTACATACAAGAAAAAAAGGATAGATTTGAAAAAATCCTGCCTACCCTTCTTATCAAGCAAAAAACATCAAAACAAAAGCCTGAAGTAGTGGCTTTTAGGGGAATAAAAGGTGTGAAGGAGCTTTTATATGAGCTTTTGGAAGCCGGAGGGGCTGAACACCACACATTTGGCTCAACTAAAGAATCCCTAATGTTAGGCGATGCATGGTGGGTTAGTTACCACAAGAAAAGGTCTTCAAAGGGCATCCAAGCTAAGCTTCTTTTCAACGATTCTTTAAAGTCCTGGGCAGCTGAGAAAAAATACCCAAAAGTAGAGGTCAGGTACACTGGAAAGGGCTTTGAGCCGTTGACTGAAACCATAATAAGGGGCGATAAATTGGGAATAATTATATGGACAAAAAGACCAATAGGAATTCTGATTAACAATAAAACAGTCGCCGATTCCTATGACGAGTTCTTTGAAATTATCTGGGAGACAGCAAGCGATTAATATTTATAAAGCGCACAATATACTAATTCTGTGGGCCCGTAGCTCAGCACCCTTTTTCTGTGCGTAAATGAAAAAAGCGTGCACGGAAAAACGTGAGCAACCTGGTAGAGCGCTTGATAGTTTACCAAAACTAAGTGAGCCTCTTAAAGGCCGAAACCGAGCAGAAGGTCGAAATAGGTCTTAAACAATTTGTAAAGGACCTATTTCCAGCCGAATCTCGATTTCCCCCTAAGGCCAGCAAGATGTCGTGGGTTCGAATCCCACCGGGCCCGCTTCATACCAAATGCAGTTCTCTCCGAAGTCCTGAGTCTTCAGTCTACGGTCTTCAAGACCCAGAACTCAGGACACATGACCTAACCAATAGAACAGGAGTATGTAGTTCCTCCCAAAATCTATAATCTAAAGTTGAATTCCAGCCTCTTATTTCAGGCTTATAATCCATAGAAGCTTTAAATATAAGTTTTACTATTATTCTATTATAACAAATTTTAGCAGGGGTAAAATGTATATAGAAAGATTTCTGGAGGAAGAGATACGTAAATATCTCGGTAAAAAGGAAATAATCGCAGTTGTGGGGCCAAGGCAAAGCGGGAAAACAACACTTCTCAAGAAGATTTTTGGGGATTTAAAAAATGCTGTTTTCCTTGATTTCGAAGACAGGGAAACCCTTGAACTGTTTAACCAAGATATAAAGTCATTTATAGAACTCTATGTCAAAAACCATGATTACATATTTATAGATGAATTCCAGTATGCGAAAGACGGCGGCAAGCAACTAAAATACATCTACGATAGCCATAAAATAAAAATAATTGTTTCTGGCTCTTCTGTCAGTGGCCTGTCAATTAACAGCATCAAATATCTGGTTGGCAGAATATTTGTTTTTCCACTTTATCCAATTTCTTTTGAAGAGTTTCTCAATTTTAATGAGCCTATCTTATACAAAAATATTTATCTGAAAGGAGCTCTGTCGAAGCCGATTATAGGCAAGATCCTGCCATATTTCCATGAGTTCTGTCTGTATGGCGGATATCCAAGAGTGGTAATAGCAGAAGACAAGAAAGAGAAGGAGACTGTTCTAAGGAACATATACAACACATATTTCCTTAAAGAGATAAGAGAAATCTTAAATCTCCCTGAAGATTACAAACTAAGCAGGCTTATACATGCATTTGCACTGCAAATCGGGAATATTATAAACTACAACGAGCTTTCAGGCATAACAGGGTTCAAATATGCCGACCTTCTTAAACACATAAATGTATTAGAAAAAACGTTCATTTGCTTGACCAGCAAGCCTTTCTACACCAATAAAAGGACAGAATTGGTTAAGGCTCCAAAAATATTTTTCCTGGACAATGGCTTCAGAAACATTGTGATAAAAAACTTCCAGTCAATTGAAAACAGGCAGGACAAAGGGTCCTTGTATGAAAACTTTGTTGCATCTGAGCTTGCAAAATCCGGCTTTGATGTAAGATACTGGCGTTCCAAATCAAAGGCAGAGGTTGATTTTGTTGTTGAGAAAAAAAGCAAAACAATCCCAACTGAAATTAAATCTGGTTTGGCCTCGCCTAAATTAACAAAGTCATTCAATAGTTTTATAGACCATTATAAGCCTAAAAATTCATACATTCTTTCAGAAAGTCTGTGGGGGGAAAAAAACAAAACAAGTTTCAGGCCCATTTTCCATGTAGAACGTTCTCTCAAAAAATTATAATCATGTCTTCAGATGAGTCAGTAAAGACCGTGTCTCGTATGAGTATGAAATGACACGAGATCGTGCGGCTTTGACGCACGAGATGTCGTGTCTCGCTGAGTGCTTTGTGACACGAGATCTTCGTCTCCTATGCATATAGAGCGAAGAGACGTCTCAGCGTTCTTTGCAATGTGAGACGCTGACATCTCTGCATACATTGCACCCAGGAGATGCAGATGCCGCATCTTGTGTGCTGTGGCACACGAGACATCTCTGCATTCACTTGATAGTGAGATGCTGACTCAATACAGTGGACAGAAGACAGCAGAAACCGGTTTGACAAAACTCAAAACCCAGAACCCGAGACAGTGGGAACCGATTGCAAAGTTGGTTTCCCACCGGGCCCGCTTAAGCGTATTTCCATCTTATACCCCTTAAACGGCTTTAAATATTTGAGATAATTTTGGGCTTATGGATAACTGAGTATATAAATATACTTTATTATTCCTGAAATGTTAAACTCCCTGCTATCGATTCCCAGAAATCATACCAATTCTAGTATGACTTTATATACTAATTAATACCAATAATAGTATGAATATGGAAGAAAAGGACATAATAAGGATAATAGGCGATACCAATCTGTGGGGAAGGGAGGTTGATACAGGCATCAATAGGCCTGAATATGTTGAAAAAGTGGTTAAATTTGCCGGTTCAGGTGAAATAGTAGTTGTAATGGGTCCCAGAAGGAGCGGGAAGACCACAATATGCCTTCAGGCGCTTAAAGAGATAGTAAAAGCCGGAATGGACAAGACGCAGACATTATATGTCAATTTTGAGGACCCTGCCCTGGAAACCATTCTGACAGGCCCTGAGGCAATGGAAAAGATATACAGAAGCTATAAGATGCTGGTGAACAGGGATAAGGAATCTGTAATTGTCCTTGATGAAGTCCAGAATGTCCCAAAGTGGGAGAAATGGGTAAGGAAGATGCAGGACAGGAAGGAAACTAAAATTATTGTGACAGGATCTTCCTCAAAGCTGCTTTCATCTGAGATTGCAACTGTCCTGACTGGCAGAACCCTGAGCGTGTTTGTTTTCCCCTTGGATTTTAAGGCTTTCCTGAAGTTTCGGGGGTTTGGCCTAAAGGAAGAACACGAAATTCTCGCCAAGGAAAATGAATTAAAGCCGCTTTTGATGGAATACATGGAGTTTGGGGGTTTTCCAAGGGTTGTTACAGAAAAGGATCCGATGATTAAAAAGGCCCTCTTAAAAGAATATTTCGACGGGATGATTTTCAGGGACATTGTGCAAAGGTACAGGATAAAAGATGTTACTCTGGTGAGGAACCTTGCAGAACTTTGCATTAACCAGATGTCATCCCTGACAAGCGCCAGCAAGATGAGGGAGGTCCTAATAAAAATTGTCGGGAGAAAAATATCAGGAAACAAGGTTGTAGACTATATGAATTATCTGGAAAACTGCTTTCTCGTGTTTTTTACCAGCATCTTCTCGTATAAAGTAAAGGACCAGAAACTGTATCCAAGGAAGACCTATTCTGTGGATACAGGGATAACCAATTCAGTTGCATTCAAATTTTCAGAGGATGTCGGGAGGCTTGCAGAGAACCTGGTTTTCCTTCACCTGAAAAGGTCTTCATTTGAAAAAGGCTTTGAGATATTTTACTGGAAAAATCCACGCCAGCATGAAGTTGATTTTGTTGTGAAAAGGGGGATAGATGTGGAAAATCTCATTCAGGTATCATGGAATATTAAAGATGCCAAAACAAAGGAGCGGGAAACTTCAGCCCTGATGGAGGCAATGGGCGCTTTTAAACTAAGCGAAGGCACTGTAATAACAGGGGGGTTTGAAGACGAGGAGGAAGAAAAAGGTAAAAAGCTGCATTTTATTCCCCTCTGGAAATTCCTGCTAACAGGAATATGATATGCTGCCATCAGATACGCTTTTTACAGACACACAGATAGCTTATGCTGTTTTGTGCGAAACAAAACTTTGGTATTTTTCCCATTATATACAGATGGAGCAGACATCACAACAAGAAGGGGGAAATGTAGTTATGGAAATAATTAGAATCAGACTATTGTAGGATTGAAATGTAGAGAATAAAGCTATCCCTATCCCTGCCAATAGCAGTTAGAATCAGACTATTGTAGGATTGAAATTGCAATCCAGAAGCTACTATAGACGAGATTAACTTCGTTAGAATCAGACTATTGTAGGATTGAAATTAACATCCCACTTTCTTTCACTTCTTTGATACATTGTTAGGATGCCAACTTTGGCCTTAAAACGGACGATTTGCAAAACATGTGCCTAAGTTATGTAGAAATCAGGAAATTCTCTAACCATCTAGAAAATTAAGAAAAGGCTTTAAATTGATTATTTCATCCTCTTAGTCCTCTGCACATCTTTCCACTGCCAAGAGAAAGATC
>CAYYYJ010000025.1:0-7324 GCA_964476045.1 uncultured archaeon
ACCCACCAGGCAACATATAAGCTGCAAATAGAGAAATGCCAAGAAATAGCTGATGTTCCCACATCGCTTTATACACGAGAAGGCTGTAAAAACCAAGTAACTTATGCAGATGCTGTTTTTAATAACGACATTTCGAAATGTGATTTAGTTGCAGATGAAAAGGTAAAGAATGGTTGCATACTTGAGTTAGCAGTTTTGAATGGAGATTCGCAACTTTGCCTAAAAGGAGCCGAAGGATATCAAAATTCATGCTTTGCTCTCTTTGCAAAGTTCAGACTAGATTTAGATACATGCAATAAGATTGGAATAAGAGGCAGCATTACCAAATTACAAGCTGAACAAGCAAGAGACAGTTGTTTTTATAGTTTAATAATAGGGAAGAAGCTGGGTGATGAGCCATGCAAAATGATTGCGAATCCAGAAACTAGAGAAAATTGCTTCAAGTCATTTAGCCAATAAAGAGCCATTAATAATTTGTTTTTAGTGTAGAATATAGACAAATTTATCAGGTGCTAGAAACCTTAAGGATCGCTTCATTTTCATTCGGCTCCCGATTAATAGTTTCGCTTTTTCTGGGTGGTTAGCTCAACCATCGCCTGTTGCTTCTTGCAAAGGGGCCACAAGAGGCTCCCACCTTCTTCGACCCCTCTCATCCCCAGTCAAAAATGGTATCTGCATCTCTTCTTATATGAAAGATGCAGAGATGTCTCATGTCTTTATTTAACAGATGAGACACGATCTCAAAAACATAGGGCGGAGGCTTCAACAGCTGGAAGCTGATAAAATCAGCTTCTTTCTTTCATGGCTTCTGGGGGAATATGGAGAAGAGGAAGACGAATTTGAATTTTTTGAATAAGAGTTTTGGGCTTCCGCTGTTTTACCGGAATAGCGGAATGCTACCCTCTACTAAGGTTTATAATCGCGAAAAGGAGAAGATATAATATGGAGAAGTTGAAAGTAGATAAAGACTATAGGGTTACTTTACCTTCACAAATATTTAGAGAATTTAAACCTGATGAATTTGTGAAAATTTTCATTAAAAAAGACGAAAATACAGAAGAATATTATGTGAGAGTCCCTAAAATCCCACCATCTAGAAAATATTTACAGGTTAGAAGAAGACTTCCTGATTACGTTATTCAGGAACTGCAACTGAAACAGACGGATTTTGTTGAATTCATTAAAATTGAGAAATTGGAAAATCAAAAAGGGGAACTCGTGAAAGATAGTTATATAGATCTTTTAGGATTAGCTTTACCAGGAATAATGGCAGACAAATTTACAAAAGATAATGAAGAATGGGTTAGGTTTTGGCAATCCAACAAAGTGGGCGGTATTACAAATCAAATAGAATTGAAAAGATTTATACCAATTGATAGAAAACTTGGAGAATTCTTTGGTTTGATGCAAGCGGAGTCCGGAAAGAAAGGCAATAAATTTGATTTTACAAACACGATTATAGAAACACACAAGCTGTTTGTAGATGTCTCTGAACAATATTTTGGTATTTCGAGAAATTCATGGTCTTTTGGTTTGATTTGTAATCCTAACTTGTCATTAGGAGAAATAGAAAATATAGGAACAACATTTTCTAAAGAGCTGAGTTTGAGAACAAAGTACTATCATACTAGAAGTAAGACGATACTGAAAGTTGCTTATGTTGTTCATATTGATAGAAGATTACTAAATTTGATAATGAATGCACTTCTTCTGAAAATAAGAAAGGAGATGATAAAATCAGATAATTTGAATTTAATAGAATTCTCTAAAGGATTTATAATAAAAGATCTTTTAGGCGATGGTACAGTTTCTGTAAGCAAAAGTTTAAAGAATATGGAAATTGTTCTTTCTGAAAAAGACACAGAATCTCAAGACGACATAGTAAGTATTCTAAACAGATTTGGAATTAATTCAAACATTAATGGAATAAGAGTGGATATATCTACAGATTTTGATTCTGTTATTTGGTTCCTGGAAAATGAACTTTTTGTAAACCATGTGAATAACAGGAAAAAATTTTTGAGGTATGTAAACAATAATTTTTACATAAGAACTCTTTTAAGCAGAATATCTACACTAGGTGAATGGTGCTCTATTCATAAATTTTCACAAAAACATAACTTGAGTTACAACACTTCCGAAATGTATTTGCATAGAAATACGAAACGTGGATTTTTACAAAGGAGTAGAAAACAAGACATTGGAACAGTTTACAAAATATCAGATAAAGGCAAAGCATTTTTAGAAACTATGAAAAAGTCTAACCCTTGACATTACCTATTGGTATTAGTTTAACAACACGATTTGATATCCCGGCCTTTTCAGCAGATTCGACGACCATGTCTACCGATTTATACGCTCCACCTGCTTCCTCTGCCAGCCCTGAAAAACTTACAGACTTCACTAAAATCCCTCTCTTCTCCATGTCCTTCTGCAGCTGATCCCCTCTAAACATCCTTTTTGCAGCCATCCTTGACATTGTTCTCCCAGACCCGTGGCAAGTGCTTCCAAAAGTTTCTTCCTCTGCTTTTTTGGTGCCAACCAAAAGGTATGAGCCAGTTTCCATTGAACCGCCGATAATTACTGGTTGCCCGTCTTCCCTGTAAACTTTTGGTATCTCCTCTCTCCCAGGACCCAAACTTCTTGTGGCACCTTTCCTGTGGACAATCAATTTTTTCTTAACCCCATCAACTGTATATTCCTCCACCTTTGCAGTGTTATGCGCGACATCATACAGTTGATGCATCCCTAGTTTCTCTGGACTCTGCTTGAAAACATCTGAAAAAACTTCCCTTATCCTGTGCAAAATGACCTGCCTGTTCGCAAAGCTCATGTTTATCCCTGTCTGCATTGCCTTGAAATAGTCCTGTCCTTCAGGAGAATTGAAAGGCGCGCAGGCCAATTCGCGGTCCAATATTTTTATTTTGTATTTAGCTTCCATTACAGACAGAAATTTTGTCAGGTAATCTGTTGCAACTTGGTGGCCATATCCTCTAGATCCGCAATTGCCTGTAATAAATCCATTTGCAATAAATGTATGATCCTGATGAGCCACTGTAAAGTCATAGACACACCCATCAAAGTTTTTTATCTCTTCTTTTCCTATTACAATATCCCATATAACAGGTGTTGTGGGATTTAACTTATATTCTTCTCTAAATTGATCAAACGTAGGATAATCAACAGATCTGAACTTGAAAGAAGTTACAGACAGTTTTTCTGGTGTTTCATTTGTTTCCAAACTTTCTTTTTCCAACATTTTTTGTTTCAGGTTGAGATACTGCAAGGCGTAGGAAGAGAGATTAATCCTGTCTTGGCAATATTCAAAGCCTACTTTAGACCATAGTTTTTTCAAATTTTCTTCCTTGGAGGATATGTCTATCCTTAACTTTACAGTTTCTTCTCCAGATTTTGTTTTAACTCCTTTCAATTCGTATAACTTTGTTACTTCAATTCCAAATTCGTTTAATAAAGCTTTTATCTGATCTAGAAAATTCGTCCCATTGTCTTTTAGGCTAATCAATTTATTCACAGATAACCTTGCAAGACCAAACCTGTATTTTTCAACTTTTCTTATTGTCGGCCTTGTTAGTTCTGCTCCAAAATAAGACGCTAAATACAGCCTTTTTATCCACTTTGGGGCTTTGAAAATCCATTTTGGGACTTCAAATTTAGTTTTGCTTTTGTTTCCATACGGTGTTCCAAGAGCATATAGTAAAATTGGCAATCCTAAAGAACCAACAACAATCGTATTTGTGGTGCCTGATATTTTCCTTTTCTTTCCATCAGTATATTCAATCTCACTTTCGCATTTTTGTGAATAAGCTTGAGTAGTCTTATATCCGATCTTATCTATATCTTTTCTTATAAGCCCCAAATCTTCTGGTTTTCCTATAAACTTCAAAGACCACCTGTCTTTAGATTTTCCTAGCCAGCCATCTCCTGTTGCAAAGCCTAGAAGTTTGGTTAGTATTGGAAGTTTTTCAGAATTAAATTTTAAAGGCAGAAGGCCCCTTTCTTTCAGGTTTTTAATAATAACATCATTGTTTTCTATCTTTCTTACATCTTCTTCAGAGACAATTATTTCGTCAGATGGCTCTTCATATTCAATTCCATCAAAAGGCATCACAGCAACACTGTCGTTTTCTTGTATATCTTTCATCAATTTAAGGCCCTCTTTTGCTAAAATAGGGTGTTCCTCTGTTGCAATAAGCTCTTTTCCTGTTTTTGTTCTTATCTTGTAAATTTTGCCGCATGGTTTTAACTTGAAGAACTTAATTATCTTTGTATCCTCAACATTATGCTCCTTTACACTCATGCATTTTACATTTGTATTTTCCCATTTTCCTTCCAATTTTTGCATTGGTATTGTATAACCATATTCAGTCAAAACTTTAGCATCTCCAGGCAAGCAATGGAACATTATCACAATCTGGTCTGGGAAAATCCCCCATTTCTTTGCGATAACAGGATCAATAATATTTTCAGGCAAAACCCTTTGGATTTCTAGATAATGATTCCCGGAACCAAGAGTTCCAATCTGGTCTTTACCCCTCTGGATTGCTTTATCAGAAACTTTAGAAACATCTGCTCCCTTCATGCGTCCGTTTTCCTCTGTCCTTTCAAGGTCTTCTTCCCAGCCATATCCGTTTTTAACACACCATTCTCCACCTAATTCAACAACTTCCTTGAATTGTTGGGCAGTCAGTTTCACAAAACCAGAGCTTCCCACGCCTGCAGGAACTTTGTCATATAATTTATTCACTAAAGTTCTGAGGTGCGGTTGGACATCCTTAAAGGTTAGATTAGTCAAGACAAGCCTCATTCCGCAATTGTGCGTAACAAAATTATCTGCAATGAATGTATGGCTTCGATCGTTCATTGTAAGGTCGTAAACAATTCCCTTAAACTGGACAGCTTGTATTTGGGCTATTTTATCTAATACAACACCATCCCCGACAAGATTCTTTTCGTATTCTTTAAAAGAAGGGAAGGTTGGAGGCACTCTTGTATTGTCGCTCCTATCTGGCCAAATAGAGTGGTTTATGAAATGATCAGATACATATTTGCTCCTTAAGATATTCCTTATTTCAGATGGGCTTTTCCCGGAATTGTACATTCGCAGAGCAACTTGTCTAGCCTCTTTTCTTTTAAGCAGGGCCATCTCTTTGACTCTGATATAATTAGAAGCAAGAGCCGCAACATTTGTTTTTTCCCTGTTATATTCGAAGCCTACCAATTCATACAATTTTATCAGGTTCTCCGAATTGCTGTGTATGGTTAACCGAAGCCCTACAGTCTTTCCGTTCTTACCCTTGTACTGGTTGCCATCAACTGCGACTGGATATGCAGAAGTGATCCCGAATTCCGATAAGAGCAGTCTTATATCGTTTAAAAATTCCTCCGCGTTTCCTTTCAGATTCTCCAACTTGTTCATGTTTAGTTGTGGCGCATAGAAATCATAGCTGTTTATAGTTTTTGGTTTGGAGAGCTCAGCCCCGAAAAATGACGCTAAAAAAAGCCTTTTTTGCCAGAGAGGCGCTTTCATGATCCATTTTGGAACCCTGTATTCCTGCGCGGTTTTATTTCCATGGGGTGTTCCCAGTGAAACCAATAACAAGGCAAGGGCAGTGGACCTTTTCAAAAGTGATTCTTCTGTAAAATCAAATTCTGATAGTCCATAAAACGTATTTATCTTATGGTGCCTTTCTCTGCTATATACTTTCTGGGCTTTGAGGCCAATATTCTGGAGATCCCTTCTTATATCCTCCAGATCTTCCCCTTTACCATAAAAAGCTGTAAACCCTCTTCCATCGGCTTTGTTGAAATATATTGAACCATCACCAAAAACAAAGCCCATTAGCTTCAGGATTGCAGGAAGTTGAGGTGAATCGTATCTAATCTCATCTAATTTTAGTTTTTTTAGAAAATTGATAACCTGAATTTTCCTATTGCCTTTCTCTGAAAGGCCTATTTTATGGGAAGAGTTTTCTATGTCACTCAACGAAACTATAAGTTCTTTTGTTGGAGGTTCGTATTTCATCCCTGAAAAGGTTCTAATAAATACTGTATCCTGTTCATCAAGATTCTCAGCCTCCACAAAGCCTCTGCCTGTTAAAACAGGGTGATCTTTTGTGACTTTCAATATTCTGCCGCTTTCTGTTGTGATTTCATATAGCTCTTCGTTTTCCTCCCTCTTCATGAAAGCAGCTGGTGTTGCCAGTTTCACGGTTAGATTGTCCTTGTCAAAAAGAACTAGTTTTTTGCCTGCCCACTTATTATCCAATTCTTCTATTGTTGTCCATGTTCCATTATCTAAAGAAACCCTTGCCTCTCCGGGCAAGCAGTTTATGTCGAAGCCAATACCTCCAGGCGAAATCACGCCTGTCTCCAAATCAAACGCAGCAACCCCGCCGATCGGAAAACCATAACCCCAGTGCCCATCAGGCATGCAGTATGCAAACTTCTGGAGTCCAGGCAAAGTTGCCACATTTGTCACCTGGTCAAAAACACCTGGATCCATTTGATCCAAAAGGGCTTTTGACGCCACAATCCTTGCCGGTACATTCATCCCTGGTTTGTGTGTTTTTGGGATCTCCCAGATGTACGGTGTGATTTGTTTTATCTCCTTTGGTCTCTCCAACTTCACTCTAGGCTCAAATTCTTCTGCCATAGGAATATAATATTGACTAATACTTAAAAGCCTAACAAACAACACTTTTCATGGATCAATCCAAACATCCCCACCCCCAAAACGTGATCGCCCTAATCAGCGACCTCGATCTCACTCTAACCCCTGAGTATACGCAAACTCCTCTCCTCAAAAAATTCGGGATAAGCCCTGACGACTTCTGGAAGTATGTGAATTCTGTATATGCGCTAGAGCGGTCTCAGAGGAAAAAAGATCTGGCAGAAGAAGAGAAAAAATTTCCCCCAGAATTAATGGTTTCTATTGATCAACACAGGTCAGATTTCACACAAGAACTGGTTTACACAAATGTAATTCTTGAATATGTAAGAAAAGGAATCTTTAAAGGCCTCAGCAGAAAAGTTTTCCGCGAGTCTGGAAAGGAAATAAAGTTTTTCCCAGGTGTCCTCGAATTCATACCTCTTCTGAAAAACTGGGTTTTTGAAAACCCTGCCTGGAAAAAACATGACATAAAACTAGAATTCTATATTGTAAGTTCAGGGATTGCAGACATGATCCGCGGCAGCAAAATAATGCCTTTCTGCGATGGTATTTTCGCGACAGAGTTTGGGACAGGAAAGAACGACCGTGTTGACGGGGAAATAGACAGGATAGATTTCAGCGTCAGCTACACAG
>CAYYYJ010000025.1:7424-13318 GCA_964476045.1 uncultured archaeon
AACGACCGTGTTGACGGGGAAATAGACAGGATAGATTTCAGCGTCAGCTACACAGAAAAGACGAGATTTATTCACATGATCTCCAAAGGTTTCGATGTTGATGTGAATGATCCTCTACCTCAAAACATGAGGCGTGTCCGCGGCGATTGCATGATCTTTATGGGAGACGGTCCAACAGACGTCCCATCCATGTCAACTGTAAATACTTTCGGAGGAAAATCAATAGCAGTTTATGGAGTATATGGAGATCCTCTGAAGGACAAAAAAGCCTTTGAGAATGCCCTTAAACTCAGGGAACAACACAGGGTTCTCTCGTTCAGCGAAGCTGATTTCACTTCAGAATCCCAGTCAATCAGGACTTTAAAGTACTTGATATCAGAAGCGGCGGAGAGGATTGTGAAGGACAAGGATGCTGCAATAGGGGCTTTCGCAGGCAAAACGCCGAAAATCCACTGAAACTTCTATTTAAAAATCGGCTCCTATACTTATTCTATGGAACCAAAACTCCAGGAACCTAATTGGTCGAAGCAATTCGAGAAGCCAATTTACCAAGAATGGAAAAAATCCAAAACTTATTTGTTTGACCAAAAATCAAAAAAACCAATTTACTCAGTTGACACACCACCTCCTTACGTAAACGCCCCAATCCACATGGGCCACGCAACCACATACATACTCATGGACATGTTCGCGCGTTTCCACAGGATGATCGGCGAGGAAGTTTTATTTCCTCTAGGCCTTGATAGGAACGGATTGCCAATAGAAGTAGCTGCACAGAAAAAATTCAACATTACTCCTGGAAAAGTTTCCAGAGAGGAATTCATCCAAGCCTGCAAAAAATTGCTTGAAGAATTTAGCCTGAAATCGACAGAAACTTTTTTGAAGGCAGGGATCGGCTTCAATTCATGGGAAATAGGGAAAAAGCCAGGAGATGTATATCAGACAGATTCTGACGAATATCGCGCTCTCACACAGGCGACGTTTATTGATTTGTGGAAAAAGGGAATGGTCTATCTTGACGATAGAATGAACAATTATTGCCCTGGGTGCAGAACAACTCTCGCAGACAATGAGGTTGACCATGCTGACATGAAAACTTTTTTGAACGAAATAAAGTTCAAAGTAAAAGGCAGCAAAGAAGAAATAATTATTGCAACCACAAGGCCAGAATTGATGTGCAAGGCCGGGATAGTTGTATACCATCCTGACGATAAAAGATACCAGCACCTGAAAGGGAAGACTGCTGTAGTCCCTATTTACAATTTGGAAATACCAATACAGCCCCACCCAATCGCAAAACAGGAATACGGGACAGGCATAATGTACATGAGCAAATCCGCAGGCGACCAGAATGCAATAAGATTTTTGATTGAAATGAAAATGCATCCAGAATCCTGCATATCAACAGAAGGCAAAATGGATAAGAGTTCAGGATTTTTAGAGGGATTGAAAGTTGGAGAAGCCAGAAAAACTATAATAGAGAGATTAGAAAAAGAAGGCCTTTTAAAGAAAAAGGAAATAATGCACAGCACACCTATCTGTGAGAGGTCTAAACATCCTATAGAATTCATAAACATGTCCGAGTATTACGTCAAACAGCTCGACTTCCTTGAAGACCTGAGAAAATTATCAGACAAAATAAACTTTTACTCCAAGAAAAATAAACAGCTTTTGCTAGACTGGATTAATTCAGTTGCAATAGGCTGGCCTGTTTCGCGAAGAAGAGTCTATGCAACTGAAATCCCTTTGTGGTATTGTAAAAAGTGTAAAGAAGTCGTCGTCCCTGAAAAAGGGAAATATTACAAGCCTTGGAAAGATCCATCCCCAGTAAAATCCTGCAAAAAATGCGGTTCTGTTGAATTCGATGGTGAGACCAGAGTTTTCGACACCTGGTTTGATTCATCAATTTCGCCTTTGTATATATTGAAAATGGTTGAAGACCCGGAATTTTTCAAGAAAGCTTTCCCAGCAACCGTGAGGCCTCAGGGAAAAGAAATTGTCAGAACATGGCTCTACTATACGCTTTTGAGAGTCTATCAACTGACAGAAAAACCGGCGTTCAGGGATGTCTGGATACATTATCACATCCTAGACGGTCAGGGAAAAAAGATGGCAAAATCCCTGGGCAATGTGATAGACCCTTCAGCCTTAATAGACAATAATGGAGCAGAGCCTATCCGCCTCTGGGCCGCATTAGAAGGGAACCTTACAGACACAGACTTCATGTGCTCAGAAGAAAAAATAAAAGGGAACGGTAAATTCCTGACTAAGTTATGGAACGTTGCCAGATTCATCTCCGGCTTTGAAGAAGTAAAAACAAAACCTAAAAAATTGTCTGTTCTAGACGAGTGGATATTGGCAGAAATCGATAACTTGGTAAAAACCACCGGAAAAGGTTTTGAAGAATATGATTTCCACAACCCTACTGTCAAGGTCCGCCATTTCATCTGGGAAATTTTCGCATCACATTATTTAGAATTAGTAAAATCCCGCGTTTATAATAAAGAAAATAAGTTCTCAAAAGAAGAGCAGAATTCTGCTATATGGACCCTGAACAGGAGTTTGGATTTATTGCTGAAATTGCTCGCCCCTGTAACCCCTTTTATCACATACAGAATTTACAAGGATCTGAGGGAAAAGGACATACACGCAGAAAAATTCCCCGAGCCAGAAAAAATTGAATTCAAAGGATTTGCCACAGACGAGCTAGTAGAATTAAATTCGAGTATATGGAAAGCCAAGAAAGAAAAAGGCCTGGCTATGAAAGACCCTATAGAATTCAAAGTGCCTGAAAAATTCAAGATTATTGAACTGGAATTGAAAGAGATGCACAATTTGAAATAGGCATGTCTCCATGTTTTAAATACAGGCTAAACCATAACAACCTATGAAACTTTCAGGTTACGCTAGGATAGCAGCAGTTTCTGCCACGCTTCTTTTATCTGGATGCACGCTTAGGGTTGGGAATATTGTATTCGAAACAGATAACAACAGAAAACCAAGAGTTTATGTAGAAGATCCCGCACCAACTGATTGTGATGCATTGGCAACAAGCGATTTCTACAAAAGAAGATTCTAATAGGCCTTTTAAAACTTATCCTCTTTTAGTATATAGATGGGATCAAATTTTAGAACTTGCTCTACTGTCTTCGGCTTCTATTTACTTGCAGCTTCAACTGGTTGCGTCACATATCCAGGAAAATACAAAGTATATGATACGCGAGGGACTGTATACACAGAATCTAACAAACCTGACTGTTTTAGAATAAGGAGAAACAGGGCAGAGACCATTGGAGTTATTCCAGATGGGCGAGTTGGATATCTCACAATAGATGTTGAAACTGAAAAAGGAAAGAAGAGAAAAAGAAGCTTTTTGATTGGAAAGGGAGGGCAAGTCAGAATGATGCCTGACGGAGAAATATGGTTTTTTGAGGATAGGTTTTCTGGCGTAAATATCCCCGAATAGAATAGTAAAAGTTTTCTAAAACACTGTTATAATTTACATTTTGATAATTGGACATCCAAAAGTTATCTTAAAACTTATCCTGAGGACGTTTTCTGACAATAAGCTTTATAAACCTGAACATCCTAGTTGATAATTATAATCATTGTTTTAACCCTTATATAAAATCTTTTATAACTTGTATGTTCAAAAAGCTCAAGAGCCTACAGACACAGATCACTTCTTTAGAGGGTGCAAACCTCGAGATTTCAGTCCCTTCTTCATCTAATTTCTTCAAGGAAATAAAAAGCTTTTTACAAAACTACAATAGCAAAGATTTTGAACATCTTAGTACATTATAAACAAATTGCTTTTAAACCGATTTAGCAAATCTTCCAGAGCTAGCTGTCTCTCTTTCCCTTGCGCCATTTCTGTGCAAGCGCGCCCTTCTTCTTTCCATTTTTTTGAAGCCTTCGTAAACCTCTTCTGATTCAAGGGGACCCAGTTCACGTTTTAGGCATATTCTTTGATTATCTGTATCTAGAAAAACCCTACCAGGCCCATGAGCCTGAACCCCGGACACAAGATTGCTATAGAAACTCCCAAAAGCAAGCGATCCCGTGTATACAGCTTCTAACAATCTTTTTCTCACATAGGCTCCATTGTATCCCATATTCAAACAACCGTACTTATTTGGAAGCACTTCTATAAAAGTTAAGAACAGATCTCAGAAGCTGTAGATCAAGTATTTAAATACTATAACGTTAATATATAGATCATTCTTTTACATAAAGAATTCTTTCGGGAAAGAAAAATGTATATGGCAGATAAACCTCATCTCAATTTGATAACAATCGGTCACGTAGACCATGGAAAATCTACATTAGTGGGAAGACTACTTTACGATTCAGGAGCTATACCTGAAGCAGAGATGAGAAAGCTCAAAGACCTCGCAAAGGAATTGAAAAAAGAGACTTTCGAATTCGCTTTCGTCATGGACCAATTGAAAGAAGAAAGAGAGCGAGGGGTTACAATAGATCTGATGTACAAGGGTTTTGACACACCCAAGTTTTATTTCACGCTTATTGATGCGCCAGGCCACAGGGATTTCGTCAAAAACATGATCACAGGCGCTTCACAGGCAGATGCTGCAATCCTTGTAGTCTCCATAAAAGATGGCATCCAGGAACAAACAAAAGAGCATGTATACCTCTCTAAAGTTTTAGGGATTAAACAGATTGTTATAGCCCTAAACAAAATAGACGCAGTCAACTACGACGAAAAGAAATTCCTTGAAGCAAAGGAAGCAGTAAGCAAACTCTTATCCTCAGTCGGCTTCAAAGTAGCTGAAATCCCATTCGTCCCAGTATCTGCATACTTAGGCGATAATGTCTTCAAAAAATCAGACAAAATGGCTTGGTATAAAGGCGGAACTCTTTTCGAAACTTTAGATTCTGCAATAAAACCAATTGACAGGCCTGTAAACAAACCTCTCAGAATGTCTATCCAGAGTGTCTTGAACATCACAGGCGTCGGTGCAGTTGTCACAGGTAAAATAGAAACAGGTGTGATGAAACCTGGAGATAAAGTTATAATACAACCAGCAGGCGTTCCAGCAGAAATCAAGACTATCGAGATGCATCACAAGCAATTACCTCAAGCAATCCCAGGCGACAATATTGGTGTCAGCATGAAAGGTGTTGATAAGAAAAATGTCAGGAAAGGTGACATGGTCGGAAAGCCTGATAGTCCACCAACAGTTGCTAAAGAATTCACAGGACAAATAATTGTTTTACAGCATCCAACTGTTATGACAAAAGGTTACACACCAGTGTTCCATTTACACACAGCGCATGTAGCTGGTAAAATAATAGAAATCATAAAGAAAATTGACCCAAAAACAGGCGCTGAGGTTACCACTGACAAAGATTTGCTAAGAACAGGAGATGCAGCTATAATCAGAGTCCAGCCATTACAGCCCGTAGTCATAGAAAAGCAATCTGAATTCCCAGAACTCGCAAAGTTCGCAATCAGAGACATGGGTAAAACAGTGGCTGCAGGGATCTGCATTGACGTTGTAAAAGTTGAGAAAGCAAAATAGCGCCCCTTTGAAGAAAACTATTTTCCGGGGATTTTTTTTAAGTGAATTTTATTTTGTTAATTCTACAGTTCGCAAAAATACAAATCTACAACAAAAATAGTCACTGGTATCAGCAATATTATCAGTATGATTATCAGTACAGGGATAACAGGATCCAGAGAAGCTGTTGAAATAAGCAGCCAAACAAGAAAAGCAAAGATCAGCATCAGGGCTAGAGCAACCCCATATTTCCATCTCGAGGAGTGAAGCGCATCCCTGTGCTCTTGCCATACCATACGAATAATTTGTAGAGTGCTAGTTGGAGTGAACCCCTATCCACGTACATAAAGTTAAGTTTTTCTAATATTTAAA
>CAYYYJ010000026.1:0-12162 GCA_964476045.1 uncultured archaeon
CAGCCAAGTGATACAAACTCTCTGAATAGCTTCAGATTTTAAATTGGATAATTCATGTCAGTATTTCAGCATCTTGCACTATGACGAATAGCTCTTTTTGTGCAAGCTCCTGTCTCCATAGATCCCTTCTCACCGATATCCATTTCTTGTTAGCAAAGGTGTCTTCAATAAAAAGTTCAATCAGATAAATTTCGTCTTCATAGACTTTGTCGTCTTCATCCGATGTCCATACACCTTGTATGACAGGCAGCCTGGCATGAGGGTCTAAAGAATACGCTCCGAATTTTTCTGTTATCTCCGCAACGATTTTCTGTATTTTTGCCTGTTCTATCTCTTTGCCATCGTTATATTTTTTAGGCAGAAAAATGTTATAGAGTTTCATTACAATAAGAAATTCAATTCAGGATCTTGACCTCAATTTTCGCTTCCCTGAACTTTTTCAGGGCTTCTTCAGATTTTTCGTCTATCCTAAATTTATTTTCTGAGAACCCTGTAAAACGGCCGTTTTTCAATAATATCCCAAAAACTTTGCCAGCGTCTTTGTGGTCAACCTCAATAGCAACCATATGCATCACCTTTAATTATAAATCGGTTTTGGAATTTATATAGTTTTTGGAGCCTCATCAGAGGTTTTAGTTGAAGGCTCACGGCAGAAGACAGTTAAGGTTTGATAATGCAGCACCCCTGGGAGAGCCTTGCGATAATCGGATTGGCTGCTTTAGCATTGACAGGGATTGGCGCAGTTGCTTCTGTTGCTGGTTTTGGCGCTTTAGGCGGCGGGTTAGGCTCCTATAAAGAAGGAGGCGGCTGGACAATTATTGAAAGCTAATTGCCAATGCTATCCGACTTCATACTTTTTTTAAAGTGATCCATCTCTATTAACACCGCTTCGTCGCAAGCGGTTAAAATATGGTTGGACATTGACGTTTTGATTTTACCGGTTGTGCAAACCTCGAATCCATTGTAAATAATGTATCAACGCCTTTCTGGAAATATTCGTTGCCAATTTTCTGGCACCTGCCCTCCCTTACAGTAAAATTTGGGGCCTTTTTGATTTTAGCGATGAATTTATCATAATCAGCCCGCCTTTTTATCTCATCTTCTTTAGGCGGTGAACTCTGGAACGGAGGGGCAGTATAATAGAACACACCTTCACACCAGAGATTTTTATATTTGACTATTGCAATAGCGAACTGATTTACATCGAAATTAAGATATCTGCCGCTACCGAAATGCTTAGAAATCAGGGATAAATAAGCGCTATCAATGAAGACATATGTTTTTTCCATCACGATTAATAAAGAGGAGTAGAAACATCTAGCGTCCCCGTAGGAACACTAGGGATCATGTTAATAATAATATGATGATTGCATATATAAACCTAATTTTGTGCCTACTCGCCTACCGTAAGTCCCCTGAAGGGCTAAAAGCCCTTCACCAAAGAAATCCTTGTCCTGTTTGTCTCATGTGCCCGTGACAGACAATGGCACAGGCAAGGTTTAGCCATCATTTGAAATGGGCTTCTGTCTCCTTCCTTATCCTTTCTGCAACATCTGTATTTTTATTGATTATTATATTGATCCACTTGTACTTTTTCCAGTAAAGGTTGTGCAGCTCAACTGGATCAAGGTCTTCAAGATTTTTGACCTTTTCATATATCCTGTTCTCTTCTTTCAGGTATTCTTCAGGAAGATATATCTGGATCACATAATCGCCTATCACCATTGTATCCATTATAAGGGAAGCAGAAGGCACGTCAACCCCCATCCTGATTTTTTTCCCTACCCCTTCCCATTTTTTCTTGAAAAGGTTGTCTAAAGGGGTGTCGCATTTTACAAGGCCGAACGATTTCTTGTTTTTCATGGCCTCTTTAAGGGCTTCCCACTCCTTGTCTGTCCCCACAAGCGTGTTCCCGACATGCTGGGTCTGGTAGCAGATGCTTTTCTCGCCTATGGTAAAAGGGTCGTCAATAAAACAGTTGAAAAAGAATTTATAAAAATCACACATGGAATCAAAGGCAAGGGTAGCAGGTTTATCTGACCCGGCAATTATCTGTTTAGAATATGCGTTTTCCATCTTCAGGCTTACCTGCTTCAGGCGCTCTATCCATTCTGTGCTTAACTGATAGCCGTTCTCAGTTTTTGTAATTATATTGTTTTCTTTCAGGTCATTTATTGCCTTGTAAACAGCCTGATATGTCCCATTTATCCCCTGCGCTTTTGCTATATTATACAATTTTTTTGCTGAAAGCGGCCATTCGCCAGTCAAAGCTTCTATGACCAGATTTTTCAGGCTTTTTTTCTGGAAGTCAACTATCTTTTCTGGCATATTTAAACCTTTCAGTTAAGACATATAAACCTTTCTGTACACTTTTTCCAAATTTAAACACAAGCTATTTATTTCCAGAATCCAGAACAGATTAATAGTCCAGACGAAAGTCTGGAAAAGAAGCCGGAAATAGATGTTGGATAAGTGAAATAGGCGCCTATCCGATTCTTTTTTAGCTTCTGTTAAATTCTGAGGTCTAGATATGGCTCTGGAACTAGCCGCCAAGAAGCCTAAAGGCCCATTTACCGGGACCAGGCCTCAACCAAAAATTAAACTTCAACAGCTTTGTCCCCAGTTCCTTATAGCCATAGTCATAGCCTTCTTCTTTGTTTTTATCCCTTTGGCAAGCGCTGACACCCAAAACCAGGCATGCAGTGCAGTTTACCGGCCTGTCTGCGCCACCCAGCAGGTGACAGAATATGCCGAGCAGCCTGTGATGGAAGAGTATGAATATCCGGTTTTAGTAAACAAGACTGTTAATGTGACTGTGATGGAACAGGTTGATGTTTCTTCAGAAATGCCGCCAAACTCTTTGCAGTATTCAGCGCCCCTTTTTGATCAGACCAATTGGCGTTTCGATGCGCCGCCACGACCGGGTGAGTATTTTATCAAAGTTGCAACGAACACTTACCGGGGAACAGAGCATATCGAAGCTATGCTAGGTGGGGATGCCTGGGATGGGACATTTTTCAAGATCACAGATGAAACCCAGATTGAAATACCGCCTTCGTTTCCTGTGCCGCCAAGCAATGGCAAAAAACTTAAATTTAACCAGCCGCCCTCGTATATGCCGCCTCTTTCATACTATAATTATATGAACAACGTGCTTCCAGTGGATTTCAAACAGCATACAAAAACATTCGTGAAAGCCGGAAACAAGCTTATTCCTGTGTTCGGGATCCCTGGCAAAAAGGCAATCAGGCTCAACAACTCTGTTATAGACGTGCTAATCAATGGGATGGATGTAGCCCCAATTAAGGATGGGAAAAAATTAGTGGGAAACAACCTGATCGGGCTGACCCCATTTGAAATCAGGCTCGCAAAAAGAGGCGAGTATCCTGTGGGGCTGGTTGCAGATATAACAGCAAAGGCAGCAGCCAGAGGCGGGCCTGAGCAATCCATCAGTGAAAGGATGAAAGAAAGAATTGGGCAGGAGGAAAAAGAATTCAAGGCAAAATACCCGAACCCTAATACAAAAGTCCCTCTTTCAGAAGTCCCTGACAGCATCCTCCACCCAAAAATAAAAAAAATCATGGAGGATAACAAAAACAATATGGCAGGCTTTATACCAAATATCCACAACGGCGGCCATGCAACTGTCCCTTATTATTTCACAGGCTCCCCACCGGATAAAGGAAAGCCGGCTTTTGTGAATAACACAGGCTATTCAATTGTACCGGGTTTTTTGCAGGCATGGGAATTAAAACTGAGAGAAGTGGATCCCAGTGGAATTGGATGGACACTATATGATGAGGGCCTTGTCAACATTGTAAGGGAGATAAAGCTTGAGGCTTTTGAAGAAGAGCAATTTGCTTCTGCTGTAAAAGAAGAGTTGGATAAAATTAAAGGCTTATTTGCACAGGCAACAACAGAAGAACTTGACGGCCTTTTAGTCGAGGTGATGGACATCCTGAATGAAGTGGAAGAAAAACTGAAAGAAAAGCTGCAGACCTCTTTAGTTCATGATGCCCGTTCCAATGCAGAAAACCTCTTTCTTGAAATAGCCAAGACATATTTGGAGAAGGCTGGTTATGGTTCGTCTGCGCTCTCATCAGCTGCAGTGTTTGAGCAAAGGCCTTTTGTAAGGGAGAAGATAATAACAGCCACAGAGATGAGGAATGGGACAAGGCCTGCCATGGAAATCCCTGTCGGGACAAAAGATGTTGTTATATATTATAACAATTCATGCGAAGCGCAAAAAGCCGGGGTAAACTCCAGCTCCATAGTCAGATGCCCAAATACTTTTGTCAAAACGCCTTTCCAGTTTAAAGACGGCGGATATATTTCTTCGAGCACATCATCCAAAATTATAACCTCTCCGTTCGATTCTATTTTAAGTTTTTATGGGGAAAACACCCCAACCTACGGGCAAGTCTGCGCTGTCAAACAAAATACAGAATATACAAAGGAAATTGTTGAGGAGGAATACCAGTATCCTGTTGAGGTGAACACAACAGTCAATGAAACTGTGATAGAAAAAGTGCAGGAGCCTTACATTGTTTCCAAGCAGGTCCCAAAAAGCGCAGCAGAATATGCAGCAGAGAGATTTCACGACAAGGCTGTTGCTGAATATGTCCAGAGAATGGAAACAGATGAATATAAAGGCTATTTGCCCGAAGTGATTCCCCCAAACCCAGAGTTGCCATTATTGCTCCCAGAGGATTTTGATTCTGTTACCCCAAATACCCAAAGGGAAGTAAATAATCCAAATGTTTATAAAAAACTTGGTGTAGATCCGCTTAGTTCAGGAGAAAGCTTGGGGTCGGGAAAGCGTGGGTGGGGAGAGGCTGTAGAACTATACAATGAAATATACGGAAAAGCAATAAATGGAAAAGACGCATTTGAAGCTGTGCAGGAAGAAGGAGTGAAGCTCAGGACTATTGTAGGTAAATTATATGCCTATGGAAGCGGAAGCTTTTGGATGTACGATGGATATTATCCGCACGGCCGAATCATACTAAAAAAGCTTATGCCAAATGCATTCGCATGGTGGGATCCGCGAGAAGAAAACGTTCTACAATTTTATTTGGACTTCAGAAGGGGAGACCCAGAACCGGCTTGGGATAAAAGCTACGATAAAATAAGGGGTTTATTTCAGGCTATGGAGAATACAAATCCATCATCTGACTGGGATGGCCTGGCTATCTGGGCAATAGACTATGGGTTCAAGCCGATGTTCGGGAATTCACAGGAAATCAGGAGGCGTCTTTCACTCATGGCTCCTGGAGGTCCTTGGTATCAATGGTATAATCCAGATGAGATGTCCAAATCGAGTAAAGTAAAAGCGACGCCGCAAGAAATCCAGGCATGGCGTGATGCCTATATCAGCAACTGGCAGGGAGTGGGAGAAAAGCTGTCTGCTGCCACAAGCTGGGTAGAAGAGAGAAGCATACGGGAAACTGTTGCCAAAAACTGGCAAGCAACAGACAAAACACTCAATACAACTGTCTGGAAAACAGTAAATGAAACCCATTACAGGGAAGTCGAAAAACCTGTTGTAAAGGAAGTGGAAAAAACTGTCACAGAGATGAGGAATGGGACAAGGATTGTTGAGAAAGATGTCCCTGTAATAAAAGAAGCGATTGAGTATTTTTCCAGTCTGGAAGAAGCAAATAAAGCTGGATTCAATTCCAGTTCCATAATCAAATGCCCTTTCAAATTCGCTGGGGAAGATTATCAATCCTTCTTATCTTTTTCAGGCTCTATTATTGGGTCTTCAGCTGGGTTTTCTGCAGGTTCTAACAGCACTTCTTCCCTCCTCTTTTCTGCTTCGAGGATTTTTTCTGATTTAGCAAATAACACTGCATCAAATCCAGCTGTTCCTGTTGTGGCAGGCTTTGCTGTGGTGGGAGCGGCAGCTGCAGGCTCTTACCTGACAAGAAGGAGGGAAGGGCTCAACACCCAGAACTCAGCACCCAAAACCGTCTTAGTTGAGGAGGAGTATGAATATCCTGTTGAAGTGAAGAAAACAGTAAAAGAGACAGTGATGGAAAAAATCCAGGAAGCTTACACATTCGTGAAGCAGATACCCAGGAGAGTGATGGAAAATGTTAATGTCCAGGTTCCTGTTGAGAAGGTAGTGGGATATTATGACTTCATAACAGTCGACCAGCCTGTGACTGAAACTTTGCAGAATGTGTCAAGTGTTGTGCTTTACAAAGACGGTAAAATTATAACGAGACTTTTAGGTGAACCTGTCCCCAATACAATCAGTGTTGTCCATGGTGGAAAAATACTCGAGCAATTCAGGGCAGAAGACACCCCTTATGTAATTAATTGGAATGCAACAACTTCGCCAAATGTAACTTATGTCAGAAAAAACAGGGTCTCAATCCCCAAGTATGAAAAAAGGATAGAATATGTCCCAAATATCAAGGCTGTGGAGAAGACCTATTATGATGATGTCACAGAGACAGCGTTCCGGGAAGTCGAAAAGCCTGTTGAGGTGGAGAAGGAGATCACTGTCACAGAGATGCGGAAAGGGAAGAGGATGGTTGAAAAAACTGTTGTGGTTGACAGCGATATAGAAAAGGATGCAGACAAGAAAAACGAAACCGAAATTGTTCACAGCGTCCTGCCAGTAACCCCACTCCCCAATCCAATATGGTCAAGAAACGGATACTTGAAGAATATCCAGCCTGTTGAAAACAGCATTGTGAAAACACAAAATCTGGGGGAGAAAGAGCCAACTCAACAAAAAAATCTTTTGGTTTACAATGGGGATATTGCCACCCTTGTCCAGGGATCTTCGATGGAAAGGGATGCGCAAACTGCTTTGCTCCCTATAATTGTAAATCCCGATATATTCACGAATCCGGAAAAAATCGAGGAGAGGCTGCTCGAAGAAGCGAAACTTGCTAATGTTCAAGAAAATCCAAGCCTGGCCATTTCTATTCCAAAGGGCATAGTAAAAGGGATTGGAAGCACAGTTGTTGATGTATTGAAACTCGGCGCTGGGGCTATTAAACTATATTTCTATCTTTTGACTGATCCTAATGGGGAGGGGGCTAAATATGCAAAAGAGATAGGAACACCTGCATACGAATTAGCAACACTACTGGCTAAGATTAAATATCTAGAAATAACGGACCCCATTGAAGCGGTAAAATACAAAATGCAAATAGGGCAAGCTGTATGGGAAGAGATCAAGAAAATGAACGCTGAAGAGAAAACCCAAGCTTTGACAGAGTTAACTCTTATTGTTCTGACACCTGCAAAGATTAAAGCTATTTTATCAGGCTCTAAATTTTCTAAGATTCCTAAGACGATCATGGCTAACAGGGCTTTGGTTAAGGGTGTAATCAATTACGAGAAGATAACAGAGAGGATCAAGTCCCTTGAAAAGCTGTTTAAGATTGAGATAAAAACGGATATACCAGAAAATATAAAGAGTTTAGACCGCCTGATAGAAAAACTTGACAGCGGCACGCCTGTTGAGAAGGTTTTTGACACTGTAAGGTTCAGGGGCACAGGGGACATCTCTGAGTTAAGAAAAGTGGAAGAATACATGAAAGGCAATTCCCTGCAGGACATGAAAATAGTGGAGAATGGGGTTAAAGATTACTTATCAAATCCAAAACCGTCAGGCTACAGAGGAATCAACATTAAAATGGAGTATAAATCGCCACTTAAGGGAACGCAAAATACAGAACTCCAACTGATGACAAAGAGACAAATCAAGTGGACTGATTGGCAGCATAGTGCTTATGAAGGCCACGTTAAAGGAAAAACAAAAAAGATTTTTGATAAATATGCGAAAGAATGGTCAGACTATCTCCATAAACTGGACACCGGGATAGATGCCGGAAAGCCGCCTGTCGCGCCTTCGTCTCTTCCTTCCAAATTCCATTTCCCAGCTGGCGAATTACCGAAAAGCTTTAACAGTCCCATCGAAGCTTCGTCGCCAAAACAGGATGCAAATAAAGTTATAGTCGGCAGGCCTGTCCTGTTGGCGACGGGTGAGCCAGGCGGCCCTGTATTGGATGCTGGTTATGGTTCAGGATCAAAAAAATCCGGGCCAGAAGAAGGGCTTGAGCTTGCTTACGCTAAAGAAATCTTGAAGAATATCCAGCCTGTTGAAAACGCGCCAATTAAAAAAACTGTCCCTGCGAACCAAAAGAAAAGCGGGGCTGTATCAACCCGAAAATTCCAATTGGTGATGGCTGATGGAGGCCCTGTGCCTGATGTTGGGTTTGGTTCAGGCCCTTCTCCGGATAAAGCAAAAGCGCCTGATTACACTAAAGAAACGGCCACTTCTTTCGAATCTGGTTCAAAATCAGCGCAGGATTCAAAAGAAGTTGCTTTTTTCGTTCCTATCTTTATAAATCCAAACTATCTGGACTACACAAAACATCCAAAAGAGGAGGAAGAGAAACAAACATGCGAATTAGAGCACAGCAGTATCACAGACGATAAATTGACGATTCCAAGTGAAGAAAAATTCCAGAAAGAAAGCGAAAAAATTGAATCTGAAGTCGTGGACAATTACTTCTTCAACATATACAACACATTTGTCAATGGCATGCAGGAAATGGAAGAGAACCAGAGAAAAATAGACGAAGCTTATCAGAAAAGCGAACTTGATTTACCAGCAAGCATGCTTAACACCTTCATGAATGGAATGCACATATTTTCTACAGCCGCTAAAACAATAGGGGCAATTCTTAAACCTGTCAAGGAACCTATTGGCGAAGCCATTGGTTTATTGATTAAAGGGGGAGTCTATCTAGCTGATGGAAGCGTAAAAACTATGGATGCTATCACCAAATGTTTGCAGGCTAAATTAAGAGAAACCATAGGAGAAGAGAAGATTAAGGAACTCAACATTAAATTAGAAGCACAATTGCAGGAAATGAAAAAAGGGTATGAACAAGCTCAAAAAGCCGCAGTTGAATACTATCAAAGCCTGGATACGCAGGCGCAAATGACTTTAAAGAATTTCTTGGGTTTTATCAAAGATACAGGAACAACTACATTAGAGGTTGTAGACGATGTACTTATTCTGACTGTGGGGAAAAAGATAATCAGTAAACCTTTCACAGAGCTGGACGATGCTCTGAAAACTGCCTCAAAAGGCAAATCGCCTGTTGTTCCTAAAGAACCTCTGAAGCTTTCTGCACCTAAAGAACCCCCGAAGCTTTCTGCACCTAAAGAACCTTCAATATCGTTTAAACCAAAAACAAAAATAGCCTTGAAAGACGGCAAAAAACTTGCAATCGAGGGCATGTCACAGAATACGGCAAACAAACTTGTCAGGAAATTCGGGGACGAGTTTTTGGAAGCGGCAGAAAAATACGGGACAGATGCTGTTACAGTGGTTGGGAAATACGGAAAAAACGGCCTTAAGGCAATCCAGAACATTATGAAAAGCAGTAAATTCGGACAAAAGGAAATCCAGCTTTTAAGGGACGTTGCAAATTCTTCAAGGATACAGGGCAGCGCAAAGGTAATAAAAAAGATAGCTGCAAATCCAAAAGACCTGACTGGAATAAAAGGTTACCTTTTCGAGCTGGAAAAGGCAGAGGATTATGCAAGCGCAGGATGGCAGGTTAAGATAGGGAAGGCTATAAAATCAAAGAACCTTGCTGGCGGCTCCCAGGAAATTGACCTTATGCTAAGGAAAGGCAAAGAGGTCAGGTTTGTAGAATTGAAAAGCGGGAAAATCTCAAATGAAGCTGACATTAAAAAAATTGCTGAAAGTTTCAAGAGGACACAAAAAGCCGCTGAAGAATACATGAAAATACACAAAAGTGTGAAAGTCAAGCCCGGCCTTGAATTAAAGGACGGGATGGCAGATGATCTTGCAGATTATCTGAAAAGTCAACTGAATAAAGGCGGTTGGGACGGGACTGGCATAAAAATTAAGGGAAAGCCGCTGGAAACAGAAATGGATACTCTTGAAAGGCTTGCCGGCAAAATGGAAAGTGAAGGGAAGCTGATAGGGACGAAGAGAAATAGGTTCACGTTTCTCACTAAAAAACTTGAAAAACGGTCTGAAGAGCTGATCAGCAAGCTGAATCATGACAAGTGGTTGCCGAACAAAGAGCAAAAAGAGCTTGAGAGCTACCTGAAAGTTATCAGGAACTCTTTCCAAAAAAGGCAGGACGAGCTGGTAGGGAAATTGAATGAAGTGTTTGATACCAGAATTAAAAACGGAGATGTGAGAATAGAAATCAGTGAAGGCGGCGGTGTTAAAACAACGAAGTCCCTCTTAAAGAAAGTCATGAAGGAAGCCAAAGAAGGAAAATTCACGCCAGACGACCTTGGGAAGTTTAACCATCTGGACACTGAGATACCAGATATAGCAAGGGCGAGGCTTGTAGTCTCATCAGAAAAGCATGTTGATGAAATCGAAAGAATAATGATGAAAAATTTCAAGCTGAACACAGAACTGAACCCCGAAGCAAACAGGATAATGAAAACTATCAGGGAAGAGGTAAAGAAAAATGGAAGTTTTGATCTAAAGTATATTGACGAACTAGAAGTTTTGGGGGCCAGGCAGAAAGGCGTTACAAAAGCAGGCTACAGGAAAAACCATTTCCAGATAGATGTGAAAGAAGTGCAGGTGAGCACAGAATGGCAGAGCGCCTGGAAAACACTGGACGATAAATTCTATAAGCCTGACAAGCTGCCGAAAAATGTCCAGGGATATTTGGATGAAAATAAAGATGCTGTTAACAAATACAAGCGGGAGCTGGCTGATTATATGAATGAACTAGAGCCTGGAAAGTCTCCAGACATCTCAAAGATGCCAAAACCTCCTGCAGGCCTGCCAAAGGAGCTGTCTCCAGCAAAAGCATTCAAAGAGTGGTTAAAGAAGAACCCTGACGCCAATCCAGAAGTTGCCAAGACATTGAAAAAACTAATAAAAAATGTTGACAATCCAAACATAAAGAAGCCCGAAGTCCCTGGCGCAAAAGAACCAGGGCAGAAAACTTCAGGAAAGCAAGAAGGCCAGCAGCCCAAGAAACAGGACATAAAGAAAAAAGAAAATACCCAGAATCCCCCTGCGCAGAAAAAGCCTGAAAACCCGAAACAGCCATTGAAAAATACAAATAGCCTGCAGAAAAGTTCAGGGAATAAATTACAGAACACCCAAAAACA
This sequence comes from uncultured archaeon, assembly GCA_964476045.1. Lineage (GTDB taxonomy): Archaea > Aenigmatarchaeota > Aenigmatarchaeia > QMZP01 > JACQNV01 > CAYYYJ01. Next base: position 11,152 of record CAYYYJ010000026.1, read on the forward strand.
GGGGCCAAAAGAGCTTGGGGTGCTAGGCGAAGCGACGGTCACAGCCAATGATATGTATGCCTTTGAAAAGGTTTTTGAAAAGAAGCTCAGGGACCTGACAGGCCTGGACAAGCTTCCAAAAGACCCTGATAAGCTAAAAAAGATATTTGAAGGTTATGTTGAAGATTATCCTTCTTATGAGAAAATCAGAAAAGAGCTGTCAAGCATAGGGGTCGGGATAAAAAAACAAGAGCTAAATCCCATGGACGATCATTATAGGAGCGCAACCTACAATATGGACCACAAAATAGTGTACAATGAGGATACAAGGGTCTCCCAGTTCTTCCATGAGGTGCGGCACTCCCTTCAGGATGCTGCAAGGAAGTTTGAAAACAATTTAAGCCCAAAGGATCTTGCTACCTTGAAAAGGGAGTTCCCAAAAGAATATGAAAAACTGATGAAGCCTATCCCGGAAGGTTCTGGCTTAGAACTGCAGAACTGGGAACGCAACAACCTGCTTAAGTACATAGACGAGATTGATGCGCACCAGTTTAATCTGAAAAACAAGGAATTTTTTAAGGAACCCCAGTGGGAAACAGTCCAGCGCGAGAGGCTGCTCCAGCAAAACAGGGAAAAGCTGAAGGGCCTTGTTGACGACTTGTCAAAACGGGCTGAAAAAGCGGCTGAACTTCAGAACCAACAAACCAAAATAAAAAATGGCCAGCTCAACGAGTTAAGAAACCAGAATAAGGGAACCGGGAAAAAACCAGAAAGCCAGAAACAGCTGCCGGGAAAAATAGGGGAAAAACAGCAATCAGAACCATCAGAAAAAAAGAAACCCGGAAATCCAGGCCAAGCCAATGAAAGCAAAAACCAGCAAAAAGGCAAGTCCCAAAAACAGGACACAAAACACAACACTCAAAACCCTGCGCCAAAGAAGGAGAATCCTGCGCCCAAAAAAGTGAACCCCACACTGAAGAAGGATAATCCAGTGCTGAAGAAAGATAGTCCAAAACTCGTAGCCCAGAACCC
>CAYYYJ010000027.1:0-11896 GCA_964476045.1 uncultured archaeon
TTATTTCCCCGGAGAAACCAGAACTATATTGTCCCCTCTTACTAGAACCTTTCCGAGCTTGACGCCATTGCCATCGTTGTTTTGAATCTCGGCATCATCCATCCATATATTTATGTGCTGGTCAAAAGCCTTCAGCACACCTGTAATGCTCTCCCCTGACTTCATCCTTACTATGACCCTTTTGTCCTGGGAGCTTCCTAGAACATCCAACGGCCTGCTAATCTTATCGCTATTTTCCATACTCAAAAAATACAATTCAACCTAAACTCACTGTATATAATGGGTTGCAACATTTATAAACGTTGTTGACATATATGGTATAGATAACTTGACCCGAGAGTGGTGTAACTCCCTTTTCTTTGGGATCTCAACACTTTCTTTTCGGGAAAAGAAAGGGCTGACATGGCTTTTTGGCATTTAAGATCTCACAGGAAACCAACAGGCGCTCTACTTACTAAAAGCAGGAAAAAGAGGAGAGCTGACCGCGGATCGAAATTCCTAGAGACAGGTCTGGCAGAAAAAAGATTAAAAATAAAAAGAACGAGGGGAGGAAAACTAAAACTAACACTTCTCTCCGGGAACACGATAAATGTAAAAGATATCTCAGGAAAAATAGTTAAAACGAAAATTCTCACAGTCACAGGAAATACAGCAAATCCAAACTACGTGAGAAGAAACATAATGACAAAAGGCGCGACAGTAAAGACTGATCTAGGAGAAGCAAGAATCACGTCCAGGCCATCTCAAGACGGCGTAATAAACGGCATACTCATCAAATCAGCAAAAAGTTAGGTTTATTCTATGGCTAAATACAACTGCCTGCAATGCGGTCAACAGGTCAAGCCGATGTTAATGGAACCTGCGCAGAAAGTATGCCCAAAATGTGGTTCTGTCAGATTAGAAAAAGCAAAAGAGAAGTGATGGCATAGATCCTAATTCTCTAGATTTTATCCAGCAATTTAAATAAGCTCTGTTATATTTTTTCTATGTATAAGCCTCTGGCGATATTCGCTATAATATCATTTTCCATACTGCTCCTATCATGGACATCATTAACCAAAACCGTCTATTCCCAGGAGCTCGATCACAACTTGGTCCAGGCTTCGGAAAGCCATTCCTCTAAAGTAGACCCTAAAATATTGGAGAGTAATGACGAAATAATAAAAGTCATAGTAGAAAAAAAGAGCAACACAGAAATATCTCCAATTGTGAACGATCTGGAATCAAAGAATTTTGATTTAGGAAACTACGAATATCTAAAAGTACCGAAAAAAGAGATAGAGAAGCTGGAAAAACTGGATTCTGTAAAAAGAATCGAGTTAGTAAAAGAATATAGCATCTTAATGGACGTTTCTGCCCCTCTGATAAAAGCAGACAGATTTTGGTCAAACGGATTTAATGGGTCTGGAATAAAAGTCTGTGTTATTGATACAGGGATAAACAAATCACATCCCGTTTTAGCGTCTCGCGTGATAGCAGAAAAAGATTTCGTGACAAGTGATAGTGATGGAAATAACCCTACAGATTTCCGTGGTCATGGAACTCACATTGCTGGAATAGTTGCAAGTACAGATTCCTTTACTAAAGGCATAGGTTTCGGCGCAAGCATATTGAATGCCAAAGTTTTCGACTCTACTACTGGAAAGGCCCCCACAGATGCAATCAAATCTGGCATAGATTGGTGCATATCACAAAACGCAAGTGTTCTGACACTAAGCCTCGGAACCAAGGACGAAACAAATGATGGAAGCGATGTCTTATCGAATTCCCTAGACCTTGCTTCTGATAACGGCAAAGTAGTGGTAGTAGCTGCAGGAAACAGTGGGCCTGGTGGAAATCCAGATTGCAGAACAAGCAGAAGCTCCACAGGAGCTACAAATTCTATATGCTCTCCTGGAGTATCCCATAAAGCAATAACAGTAGGATCTACACAATCCGGTAAACTCGGGACGATAATAGATCTAATAAGCAGTTTTAGCAGCCGTGGCCCTACAGGAGACAGCAGAATAAAACCAGATATAGTTGCTCCAGGAGAAGTCATAAATTCTACATGGATAGACGGGTCCTTCGCAACTTCAAGCGGAACTAGCATGTCCGCTCCGCATATAGCTGGTTTAGCTGCCCTGATGTTACAACTAAAGCCAGATCTTGCTCCAGAAGAAATAAAAGCGCTCTTAAAAAATACTGCAGTAAGTGTTGTAACCCAAGCAAGCAATAAAACAAAATATGGTTCTGGCAGAGTCAATGCATCAAAGGCTTTCGATGAGATTTCCAATACTGTAAAAGGTTCCATAATAAATGACACCTATACAGCACACAATATTTTCGTCCCAAACGGCGCACCTGAAATAAAAGCAACTTTGTATTGGCCTGAGAATTATTCTGTACATAACGATCTGGATCTTTATCTTTTGGATCCGCTTGGTGGAGTAAGGAAAAGTTCCACGAATTTTGATAATACTGATGAATCTATAAGCCTTTCGAACCCATTTATGTCAGGTAACTGGAAGCTCTGGGTTAAGGGAGGAAATGTCTCTGGTTCACAGCCGTATGTTATAGCCTCTAATATAAAACCTTCTGAGCAAATGTCCCTCGTAACAAACTCAACATCATCAATAACATACCACAAAATAAATGTAAGTGCATCACCCAAAAGAATTTTAGTTACCCTTGATTGGAACTTGACATCAGGCAGTTTCAATATACAGCTTTACAATACTACAGGAACTCTTGTAAACATATCGTCCGCCACAAATGCTAATTACCAAGAACTTTCTGCTGAAAACACAGGAAAAGGCCTATGGTTAGTTAAAATAATACCCAATTCGACCCAGCCCCCCAAAGACTACGCCCTATCTTCAAATTATCCAGTACTGGAAAAGATCGATCTTCTGCCTGTCTTATCAAAACTTGTTATAAAACCTTTGAAACCTAGTGTATTTCAAATATTATGGGAAACAAACGTGAAAACATACTCCATCCTAGAATACGGATTAACCAATTCTTATGGGACCGCCTTAAATGACAGCCAGTTTTCAGTTGCGCATAATGTGACAATCTTTGGCCTAAATGAATCAACAGCCTATCAGTTCAGAATAAAGGCAACGGACATAGCAAACAATACAATATACTTCAATAATCTAAACTTCGCCACAGGTTCAGTGGAAAAAGTAAATCTGACGGCAAACCAGAAGAAAAGTATATTCTTCAGCAAACTAAACGCAACATTAGATTTCTTAGTGAACAGTTCCCTGCAAGATACAAGAATAAACATGTCTTTGCTTAGAATAAATCCAATAGGAACCAATCTCACGGCTAAACAACTGGACAAGTACCTGGATATAGAACCAGATCAGGAATTGAAGAACAGCCTATCCCATGTGATAATCAAAATGTCTTACACTGACGACGAACTTCAGGGAGCTGTAGAAGATAACCTCAGATTATTCTTATGGAACTCAACTGAATGGGTTTCTTTTGATCCCCCTCTCGGCGGTGTAAATAAGACAGGAAAATATGTCTGGGCAAACAGGACAGGCTTCAGCACATATTCATTTGGAGCAAAAAGCACGCCTTCCCTGACACTATCAGCAAGCCCGAGCTGGAGCATTACAGCAGGCACTGAAAGCAGTGTGAGCTGTTCTGGGGACGTGGGACTTCAGATAAAGCTTTATAGAAATAGCTCAGCGGTTTCCAACCCAGACAAACAAACCCTTGCTAACGGGCCTTATTCCTATATTTGCAATAACACAGAAAACGTAAACTTCACTTCAGCTTCCCAGTCAAATAACCTTCTTGTAAATTTAGCATCAGTATCCCCTTCGCCCTCTTCATCCAATTCGCCAGCAGTTGCCGACCCTTCTTCAAGCAGCTCTTCATCTCCTCTTCCAGGAAATAGTCCTTTACCTAACCCGAACAAACAAGAACCCCCAGCCATAACAAAAATCTTGAGGGCTATAAACGATCCGACAGCAGAGAATCCAGCAGTCCTGTTTGCCCCAGAAGATCTTGTGCAGAGAGGGCTGAACAAAATCCAGATAGCTGTTACAGAAGCCTTGTCATCTATAGATACAAAAATACAAGTAGATCTTTTTGAAAAAATCCCTTCAATAGATGATTATGGCCAAACCCTAAAAGTCCTTCCAAGGCCCGATCAGAAATATCTCCGAATAATGCAAATAAGCCCTACAACCCAATTAAAAGAAAAAGTAAAGACAGCAAATATAACCTTCAATATCAATAGAACAGAAATCAACGAAACAGACAAAAACAATATAGCCTTGCTCAGATTTTCCAATTCGAGCTGGCAGGAGCTCCCAACAGAATTAGTTAACGAGACTTCAGATAATTATGTATATAGTTCTGTTACACCAGGCTTCTCGCTATTTGTTGTGAGCACAAAACAGATCCCCTCAACCCAACCAGAACCTCTAAAAACTACGCCGCAGCCCAAAAGCAACCAAACAGAAGGGTCTTCAGCAACCGGCCTCGCAATCGGATCGCGCAGTATTCCAGAATGGGCCACAATTTTAATAGTGGTTGTTCTCGCAATCGCAGGTTTAGGTTTTATTCTGTCAAGGAAAAAGCGCAAATCTAAAAGTTTAAAAGAGAAATCTGAGAAACCATTAGCCAAAAAGAAGAGAGCCCGGAAAAAGAAAGATACGGATTTTGAATACTAATTATTTCCCTGCACAATCTCCCCGCGTATGCAGATCAGGACATCCTTCCCCGACGCCTTCCCTTTGAGAAGCTTCATAACCTCGCCCATGAGTATCTGCTCTGGGTTGTGCTTCTGCAGTGCATCCTTGTTTTTGGAAATGACTTCCTTGACGGTTTTCTTTAGTTCAGACTGCGAAATCCCTGAGCCCACATTTTTTGCTTTCCCTGTTTTTGCTGCATTTTTCAAAGCCTCATAAAGGGCTTCCTTTGAAACGCCCTTTCCAGATTTTTTGAAAACCTCAATGATAACTTCCTCTGTCAATTTCTCTGGATCCAGCCCCTCAGCCTTTAGCTCAGAAAGCATCGAAGTGAGCGCCCTGAAAGCAAGGTTCGGTTCAGCACCTGTTTTTAAAATCTGCTCAAACAAATCAGAACTCTCTGACTTGACAATCTGCGTAGCAACATCCTTATTCAACTTATATTCTTTCACAAACCTTTCTATTTTATTTTCCCAGAGCTCAGGCAGATTCCGCCTCAAATAATCTATTATAGATTTATCCAGTCTTATCGGAGGCGTATCTGTTTCTGGATACAGTCGAGCAGCCCCTGGCAAAGGCCTCATGAACGTAGTCGTCCCGTCCTCCTCAGCTTTCCTGACCTCTTTAGGCACAGCTGTTTTAATTTCCAAGTTTAGTCTTGTAATCGCTGACCTCAAGGCTCTCTTTGCAAGCTCCTCTTTATCTGCTATTAAAATAAAGGCGTCCTTTTCGGAGCATTTCAAAAGTGATTTTATTTTTTGTATTTCATCTTCCCCTAAAAAATATTTCCCTTTCAAGTCTTCATCTGAATGGATAAGCCCTTTTACCCCACTGGTTTTAGCATATTCTGAAAGTTCTGTGCCAAACCTCTTGTCAGGTTGTATCTCCTTTCCAAGGAGCCCTGAAGCTCCTGTTATTTTTGATCCAAAGACCCTCCCCCCAGAAATTATCACAGAAGAAATTAGTTTTGATTTTGTGCTTTTCAGTAACTCTGTGAGATCGGTTTCAGCGGACTCGACCTGTTTAATATTTTTCAAAGCATTATGGATCTCTATTAGCCTTAACTGCCTGTTAATCTCTATCTCCACAAGCTTAGGCATTGTTTTGAGGTCCTGCGCGCCCTTTATCTCAATCCTATTCCCCCCGCGAACAGAAACATTCACATCCTGCCTTATTGTTCCAAGGCCCCTCTTCACAGCTCCAGTAGACCTTATTATGTATCCCAATTTCTCTGCAAATTCTTTTGACTGCTCTGGAGTTTTTATATCAGGCTGCGTTCCTATTTCCACTAAAGGTATACCTAGCCTGTCCAACCCATAAATAATCTTATTACTTTCTTTGCTGATTATCTGGCAGCTGTCCTCTTCCACAGAAACATTTGTGATCCCAACTTTTCCAAAACTAGTATCAACCCAGCCCTTTGTCCCAACTATTGCAGTCCTTTGAAATCCTGAGGTATTCGATCCATCCACAACAGTTTTCCTCATCACATGGATCTCGTCTGGAATCTCACAGTTCAGCATTATCGCTATTTGTAATCCAATAGAAAGCGCCTCTGGATTTATAGTATGCGGCGGCTCTTCGTCTGTACAAACAAGGCATGTCTCTTCTGGGTATACCAAATAGTGGAACTCCTTGCTTTTCAGTGATTCGTGTAGTGCAGCAATGTCTATGTCGCCTGTTTCGCCAGAAACAGCTCTTATTTTCCTAATGATAGTTTCTTTAGGCGGGTCTTTTGAAAGCCTGGACAAGCAATTGCAGAAAAGTTTATTTTTAGTATTTAATTGCTGATGTATTTCCAGCCCGCATTTAAGGCCAATTTGTTGATAGTCCATAGTAGATATATTGTGAAGTATAAATAAATGGATTCGTCCTAGAGTATGATCTGATTCCCCTAAGTGCTTAAATATCTAATCTCTAATATTGATGATATGCTCAGAATTGCACTTGCTGATTTGGAAGGTTTGGGTTGGAAACCTAAACACTATGTAAAAATAGATGGAGTCAGATATGGTTATGATAAATGTGCTCCAGATGAGTTAGCGCTACCAAACGCAGTTGTTGATTTAGTGAAGGTACAAGCAAATCACGTAATACCAGACCATTATCATGCAAAAGGTAGAGAGCGGTTCTCTGTTCTTGGAGGAAGAGCAACGCTACAAACAAGATTTAACGATGAAGATCCCAGAGATGAAAGACTTATTGAACAGGGATATATTTTTACTATAGAACCTGGGGAAAGACACAGAGTAGAAAACATATGGGATCAACCTCTTTATTTATTTAGAATCGCAACTCCAGGAAAAGATTCTATTTTCACAGAGCATCCCGATGCTTTCAAATAATTTTATCATTTTCTAATGGGTTCTTGTGATATATAAGAAATAATTGGTTTAGATCTCCCGAGAAAAACTAGCCCCTGTTCCTATTCTTCTTCACAATACTTCTATGCCTTGCGCAGGAAGGGCATGCATAGATCTTGCTTGTCAAAAAAGGCAGATCCCCGCCAATCTCTCTTCTCAGCTGCGGGTCGTTTATCCCAAACCCTTTAACTACAGCAAACGTCCTGTATTTAGGGACTATTCTGCCGCAGAACCCGCAATTAACATTAGTCTCGTGGCCTCTCCGTTTTGTATGGCTCCATCCCCTTTTATAAAACTGTCTTGTCTTCCCAGGCATATTTGTACCCTTTAGAACTCTTACAATAATTAGAACGCTAGATTAAATACTTGTTGCTTTCAACCCCGGCATACAAACAGACAGATCACCAGGTTTCTATATCTTCGCCTTCTTCTTCCTGCTTCTCGTCGTCACCTGCTTCTTCCTCTTCAAAAGCTATTTTTTTGCTGCTCATTCTGCTCCTCACAAATTATGGAAATAACGAAAAAATCAATTATTGTGTTAGCGGGAAACTACTCTTCCTCTTCTTCCCCATCCTCATCTTCTGATTCATCGTCTTCAATTTCTTCTTCATCGTCCCACTTTAGGAAATCTTCAGTCATACCCACCTCCAAATAATGGTTGATTATATTTGGCATTTAATAAATTTTCTCTAAAACACAGGTTCTAAAACTGTTTATTAGATAGGAGATCATATTTAAATAGTTTACTGTGACACTGTTAAATTAAAGAAAAATATAAAAAACTTATTGTTATGAGAAAAACCCTGAAAGATGCAAAAGAAAGCATTTTAAAAAAGTCAAATGACATAAAAGGCGTTGGCATACAAGGCCACAATTTCGATAATAAAATAACTCTAAAAGATTTTGTACATAAATATAAATCCTACGGCTTCCAAGCAAGTAATTTATCCAAAGCCATAGGACTTATTAAAAAAATGAGGAAAGAAAAAGTCAGAATTTTTCTCGGTTACACATCCAACATGGTCAGTTCTGGAGTCCGCGAGTGCATAAGATATTTGGTCCAGCACAAACTAGTCGACGTTTTAGTAACAACTGCCGGCGGCGTCGAAGAGGATCTGATAAAAACTATGAAGCCTTTTATTTTAGGCGATTTTAGAGCAGACGGAGCTGGCCTCAGGGAAAAAGGAATAAATAGAATTGGGAATATTTTTGTCCCGAATGACAGATACATAGAATTCGAGAAATTTTTCCAGCCGATATTAAAAGAATTATTAAAAAACCAGGAAAAAACAGGGGAAATTATAACACCTTCTGAAATTATAAATTTCTTGGGATCCAAAACCAACAACAGGTCCTCAATCTACTACTGGGCCCACAAAAATAAAATCCCGGTTTTCTGCCCTGCTTTAATGGACGGTGCAATCGGAGACAATGTATACTTCTTCAATTTTGATAAAAAGAATCCCCTGAAAATTGACATGACAAAAGACCATCACAGCCTAATAGAGTTTGCAATAAACGCAGAAAATACAGGAATAATATTATTGGGGTCTGGCGTGATCAAACACACAATTTGCAATGCAAATATGTTCCGTGAAGGGGCTAAATATGCAGTATATATCAACACAGCGCCAGAGTATGACGGTTCAGATTCCGGCGCAGAGCCAGAAGAAGCCAAATCCTGGGGAAAAATCCAAGGCAGAGGGGAAACAGTAAAAGTTTTTGGCGACGCGACTGTATTGTTCCCACTTATTTTGCAGGGGGCTTTTGTGGAGAAATGATATCACAAAAATAGTATATTATTCCTAAAATTTTATCCCTCTTCTCTGGAGCCCATAAGAAATTGAAACAGGCACACTTTCGTCTAAATAGAACATTATTTCATGCATATTCAATTTTTGTTTTAGTAAAAATAGATTTCTTTAACTGGTTCACGTATTCGTTATTCTCTGTTATCTCTTTTTTAATCTCCTCTATATTCTCATAGTAGTATGCTAGGGCTGCGTGGATCTGTGATAGGTTAAGGTGAGGATGTTCCATGACGATTTCGTCGGCGCTCATACCAAGATGTTCAAATTCAAGGGCAATCTGCGATACCTTTATCCTGGTCCCCTCTATCGTAGGCTGGCCTCCACATATTTCCTTGTTTTTAACTATTTTCAAAGTGTTCATAGAAAGAATTGGTATACCCGATATAAATAATCCTTAAGGTAAGCTAGCCATTAAAAATAAACTACTGCTTCAACAAAATCCTCTGCCCAAATCTCCAGAAAGTGATCTCTGCGCCTGGCTGGACTTTCTCGCGCATATCATCGGGAACAGTGGATTCAAAAGTTGAGTAATCTGTCAAATCCATTATCTGCGCAATATTCCCAGAGACAGAAATGACCTGTCCGCCTCTTTTTTCTATAATAGGCATCCCCACATCAGAATCAGCGGGCTTCATTATAGACCTTTTCTTGTCATCAAAAATTCCGACAGCCTCAACTCTAGCTTTTGAAGAACCATGTTTGCCAGGTTTTGACAGCTCAATCTTCGTAACCTTGCACGGCTCGCCATCTATGCTAACATAACTTCCTTCTTTAAGTTCTTTTAGGCTTCCTATTTTCTCTTCCATATAAACTTTTGCTCCAAATCTGCATCTCCAATATAACCGGTGCAGAGATGTCTCGTGTCCTTTCGAACAGATGAGACACGAAGTTTAATCATTAAAGGGACGACACTGATCCGAAGATCAGTGTCCACCTGAATCGGAGGCTAAATTTACTTCGCTTCTGCTCGTAAATTTTACGCCTTCCACAGATCAACTTCGCTCTTGATACCAGAATAAAACTATTTATACCAGAATTGTATATAATATGATCCTCAACTATTAAATAGCTTCGTTGATGACAGAATCTATAAAAATACCGGAATTACAGAAGTATTTTGGCCTTTATCGAAAATCCCTTATAAACTCGACGAAAGCTTTATATAGACCTTCTATAATATAATACTAGATTTTATATAGTCACTATCCGGGAGTAATTAGATAATCCCGCTGACTCTGAAAATCATGAGTATTATTTAGGAAATTGAATATGGACGCAAAACAAAAACCAGGATGCCCTGAATGCGGGTCAACAAAAGTTAGTAACGACCCTTCTAGAGGAGAAAGTGTCTGCGGTTCCTGCGGTCTCGTTCTGAAAGAAAGCATGATTGACCTTACACAAGAATGGAGAGCTTTCGACGAAAACCAAAGGTCTAAAAGAGTAAGAACAGGCGCACCATTAACTCCAACAAAACACGATCACGGCATAACCACAGAAATCGGTAAAGGGAAAGGCGAGCTCTTTAAAGTCGGTTCCAAGAAAAGGGCCCAGTATTACAGGTTAGCAAAGTGGCACAAGAGGCTTATCAAATCGCGGGATAGGAATTTGTCTTTTGCATTCTCAGAGCTGCAGAGGCTTGTTTCACAATTAGGCCTGTCTCCAGCAATCCACGAAAAGGTTGCAAAGCTTTACGAAAGGGCAGCAAACGACAGCCTTGTTAGAGGCCGGTCCACTGAATCCATCATAGCTGCTTTACTTTACACAACTTGCCGGGAACACGGCGCTCCAAGAACACTCGACGAGATCTCAAAATCTTCTGGTATAAGCAGAAGGGATATAGGAAAAACATACAGATACATCTCAAGAAAACTCTCAATCAGAATCCTTCCAGCAAAAGCTCAGGACTATGTCCCAAGATTCGGTTCTTTGCTAGGCCTCTCTGAAAAAGTCCAGGTGAAGGCAGTGAAAATCTTGGATGAGGCAGGCCAATACGACGTTACTTCTGGAAAAGGCCCGATAGGTGTCGCCTCAGCTGCACTTTACATAGCTGCTGTTTTAGAAGGCGAAAAGAAAACACAAAGAGAGGTTGCAGACGCAATTGGCGTAACTGAAGTCACAATAAGAAACCGATACAAAGAGATTATAGAAAAGCTCGGAATAAAGGACCAAGTCGAAGAAATGGTAAAAGAAGAGGAAGAGAAACTGAAGAATAATTAGTTATGGCTTCCAAATCTTATCTATTTTTAACTTTTTCTTTACAATATTATTGATCTTATGGGCAAACAAGCTGGTATAGTATTGGCTACTTATTTAGCAACAGAAACCTTGCTATCAGGATGTGCATCCAGGCAAGTCCCCCAAACTGGCTACGAAAACAGTGACGCAAGAAATGGCTTCGATATAGTAAGAAACCTGAGATATTTTGAATTCAATCCTGTTGTGTGCCCGATCAGCAGGGAAGAAGGCGAAAACCAGCTCATGAAACTATCTGGAAAAGACTACAGAGGAAACAATTGGTTTCATGTCGAAAGGGAAGCAGAAGGCTTCTGGACAGATGATAGGCAAGAAGTTGAATGGGTTGACCTCAGTAAATATACTTTCGGTCTAGCTCAAGGCACTCTATGGAAAAATAGAAAGTGGACAGCAGACAAATTACTGAGACAAGGAGATAGAGTAAGATTCTACACTGTAAGGAACGAGGATAGCCCAGAAATCTATGTGCCAAAACCAGAAGATCTTTTAAATTATTGTGGACTCAGGAAGAAACTCGCTGAAAAAAAACGAGCAAAGTTAGTGGAATCTGCTGTTGTGTGCCCTAGATCTACCACATTTTTTTCTGTTGAAGGTGACTTGAGTCCAGAGGAAGCTAAAAAAGCAATAGACAGCATAACAAGGCAAGAGGATTTCCCAAAAGACACGCTTACCCCAGTCCTGATAACAGGCAGATCGAACGGAGTTAAAATTACTGTTGTAGTCCAAGATGCCAGAGCATTAGACCACAAAAAAGTTGGCGGTGATTGAGGCT
>CAYYYJ010000028.1:0-11803 GCA_964476045.1 uncultured archaeon
ATTTTAAATATTAGAAAAACTTAACTTTATGTACGTGGATAGGGGTTCACTCCACAGATCTATAAAAAAGGATTTCATGAAGGTTCAGGTGAACTGGTAAAAATTATTCAAGGTGTTCCAGAAGCTTTAGAAAAACTGTCCAAGAAATACAAGCTAGCTATTTTCTCGAACAGCTCGGCAACGACAATTAAAAGGGATGTCAGTTCATTGCTTTCAAAATTTTCTCTTGTGCTTTCAGAAGAGGATGTCAAAAAGAAAAAGCCTTCTGGGGAAGGAATAATAAAAGTATGTGAAAATCTCGGAATCCCTCTAAAAGAATCGGCTTACGTGGGCGATTCCCAGGTGGATATCCAAGCTGCAAAAGATGCCGGATGCGCTTCAGTGACCTTGTTAACAGGAATGGGATTAAAATCACATTTAGAAAAACTAAAACCAAACTACTTATTCAAGGATATGAAGGAAATGGCTGACGAGTTCTGCTAATTTTCCACTGGCTCTGAAACTTTAAGATATCCACCAAGCCTATAGTCAGGCAGTACAACCAAATCGTCATCTTTTATTGCGTCATTTCCATAAAATCTGGAGTTAGCAAGTTCTAAGAAAACATTAATTGCTGGAGTAAATAACCGTTCTTTGAAAGCAAACGCTGCTGATAGGTTCATGAATCTAGGTTCTGTTACATCAGATTGCACATTAGGATCTGGTTCGTTTTGTGGTTCCAATTCCTCAATGTAGCAGAAATATCTTTTCCCAGGTTTGTCAGTATCATAATAAGCTATCCATAAGCCATGCCTATTGATAACTGCTACAACATCTTTCTAGGTCTAATAATAGTATCATTCAGATCAGGTAAAAGCGATTCCCTATCTTTTTTACATCTTCCTTCGACTCCTGTCTCTTCTCTACATTCTCTGATTGCAGCTTCTAGAGAAGGTCCGTTCCTTTTAATGTGACCACCTGGAACAACAAGTTGCCATTTGGTTTTTTCGCGACAAGCAGTTCTGCAGTACGACCTTCACCTCTTCTAACATAGGCCCAGGCAATTGGTTCATATGGTCTTCCAGTTAAGAATTTGTACCGGCCTTTTTCTCCAAAAACTTCAGGAGCATGAAAATATCTTTGCATATAAACAATCTAAACCTTCTGTCCGACAGTAGCCATTAAAATCCTGCTCTCAGTTGGAAGAATTTTGTGGGGATTTGATGTTAGTACGCCAGCTGGAATAAGGCCTGCGACTCCTTCACTATTTACTGACAGGCCAGCCCTTCCAAACTCTTCTACATATCTTTCAACAGGTCTATGGCCTTCGAGCATAAGAATATCGTCATTAGGATCAAATCTTCCTCCGCCGATTTCTGCTGTTCTCACTGACCCCCAGCCTTTCCAAAATCCCCTGATATCATGATTTGAAGGCTCGTTTAAAGGATCTTCAGGCGTATCTTCCCAAGCTCCTGGGAAGTTTAGAGCAAATGTGACAAGATCCTCTCCTTTTGTAGGCCAATCGAGATGATCTCTCAGATATAAGTAAACCTTTCTAGGATTCTCCCACATGGAATTGTGCCAATCTGGAACAACAAAATAACCACCTGTGGATAAACTATGTGCAATGGCCTCAGTCGGCTCATCTAAAAATGCATGATGATGGTGGGTTGCGACAGCAAGTGCAATATCTTGAGAGTCAGGCTCTACTAGAGCAGGTATATCAATATCCCTTGAGCCAAGAACTCTGAAATTATGGTCTCTTTTTAATCCATGTTCGCTCTCCAATCTTGCGGCAGTAGATTCTATCCTCCCTTTCCCAGGTTCTACTAAAGTTAGATAAAGCCTATCGAGGTCAACGCCATCAGCTTTCAACTTTTTGATAACTGTTTCTGTGCTCACGCCCGCGCCAGTCTCTAAATATCTAACTTTCCTGCCTTTGAAAACTTCTCTTACCAAGAAAGAAACAATCTCAGCTCCTTTATCCCTTAACATCTGCGAATAATTGCCTAAGCCAGTAGCTGTTATTGCCTGCACAACATATTTCATTTGCTGCGGAGATCCGCCTTTTCCATCAAGCCCGAGCCACTCAACCTCATATCCTCTTTCGCTTTCTCTCCTAAGCATTCTTTCAGGACCTTTTATTCCCCAGAGTGGATATGCATAACTCGGGACTCTCAGGGCTGAACCTAATCTTACAGGTAGTCTAGTATCACACTCAAGTTGATAATTTTCCAGTAATCCCATAATTAAGATTTAGATAAAACAAGCTCTCTGAAAGGTCTCAAATCCTTCCCTTCGATTATCTGTAAACCAGCCTTTTCAAAATCAGATATGTAAGCTTTAGATACATTAAAACCAACTGCCAAGCCACCTGCATCTCTCACAGGTTTCAATAGAGTAGGAACATTAGCTCCCGAATCGTCTATCACTGCAACTTGATCCAAATCTATACCTTCTTTTTTCAAGTAATCAAAAAATGCTCCGGCTTTATCGAATTTCTCTATATCTCCTGTGAGTGTGGCGGTCTCTGGAGTAGATTCGTAGCCTGGATATAAAACCCTCTTTGGTTTTCCATCTTCAACTATTTCAACATATGGAGGAACTCCGCCGCCAGAAGCAAATCCAAAATGCTTTACTAAACTGTCTACAACCATCCCGGCGCCATCTGAATATAATGTCTGTTTGAGCCCAGCTACTCTAAACTGGTCAATTGAATAAACGAAACCGTCTGTAAATTCCAATTCAGTTGCTATCCTCTTCGCAGCTGCAAAAGTTAAGCCACCTAGAAGATTCTGCTTAATTTTAACAACAGCGTCTTTGCTTAAAGCTGTTTCAACCTTATCTCCCCTAGCTTTAGCTTCTTTAAATTCTAGGAGGCAAAATAAGACCAGATTCTGTTTTTCCCCAGCTATAAAACCCGTCTGTAGCCATGTCAGCTGCCCTTCGTGTAGAAATGCCGACAGGCCCATTAGCTGTTTGCCACGCTATTAAATAAGATTCTGGTAAAAGGCCTTTGCTCACATAACCTTTTATTTTAGAAGTTGGGTCTACTGGGCTTTTTTCAGCTAATCTTGTTGTTGTATACGAAAGGTGACCTACTTGGTCCAAATCCCAACCCACAAGAACTATTTTTTTGTTCATATCAGATCTAAATTATGAATTTCGAAGCTTTATAAGCTTTTCTGTCTTATTACTACCAGAAAGTATATAAGTTTGATGTTTATGGTCAAAGTTTCAGCTCCCGGAAATGTATTTTTCCTCGGCGAACACTCAATAGTATACGGAAGGCCTGCAATAGTCGCTGCAGCAAATTTCAGGACTCATGCAGAAGCAAAAAAAAGAAACGATAACAAAGTTGTGATTAATTCTGAGGGGTACGGGATTTTCGAAGACACCCTAGAAAACTTATCTGCAAAAGAATATATTGTAAAGCTCGCAACTCCGACAGATCCAGCAAGAAATGATTACAAGACAGATGGGAAGATGGATGTGCTTGCTCCTGCAAAAGATCTTATAGGAAGGCTTGCGCAAATTCACGGACTAAAAAACGGGTTCGACCTAACAGTAAAATCAGAAATACCACAAAACTCTGGCGGAATGAGTTCTTCTACAGCTTTCCTATCATCTGTTCTAGGCGCATTAAATCAGGAATTCTCTTTAGGAATAGATCACCAAAACTTTTTTGATGTTCTATTGCCTTTCCAAGTAAAAATACACGGAGGCGCAGCCTCAGGAGCAGAAATAACTTCAAGCTCTCTAGGAGGATACAACTGGGTAAAGAGAGATCTAAGCAAAACTCCACCTGTTTTAGAAAGAAAGAATTTAGGAAAACAAAGTTTCCATTTAGTAATAGGAAATACCGGAGTGGCAGGCTTGACAAGCGAAACAGTCCCTTATGTTAGAAGCGGTTTCAACGGCGATAATTCTTCCTATAATGCGGTTTTTGATAGAATAGCTGAACTGGTTTCTTTAGCTGAAAAAGCAATAAAAGCAGGCGATGCAAAACTTTTAGGCCAGTTAATGGATGAAGACCACGAACTTTTAGCAAGAGATTTGGGTGTCTCCCACCCAAAACTAAATAAACTTGTTGATGCAGCAAGAAGGGCCGGAGCATATGGAGCCAAATTATCAGGCGGCGGAAAAGGTGGCGTAATGGTTGCTTTGGTAAACCAAGAAACTCAAGACAAGGTAGCAAAAGCAATACAAGCAGCAGGCGGACATCCTTATATCACTACAGTTGGTGGAGAAGGGTTGAAGTAGTTTATATCCCTCGAACGCTTTTAAATCTTTCTATTAATCTTTACAATGCTAAAAGTCTCGGCTCCAGGGAAGCTCTTTTTATCAGGTGAATGGGCTGTTCTCGAGATTGGAAATCCAGGAATTGTCACATCAGTTGATAAGAGGGTTTTTGTTGAGATTCAGGAAGCTGAAAAAATAGAATTAACCCTACCGGAATTTAATATCGAAAATCTGCAATCAAAATTTGATGGAAAACAATTGAACTGGTCTAGAAATGTTTCTGATAAAGAAAAATCTGATCTAGTTTTTATTAAAGGCGCCATAGAAACAACTTTGCAATACTTGGGCAGATCTAAAAACTTTAAAATAAAAAGTCATGGCGGGGAAACGCAAATAGTTATTGATGGGCAGAAAAAGAAGATAGGTTTTGGTTCGTCTGCAGCTGCTGTGGTCGCCACTGTTGCTGGTTTGCTCGCTTTTAATGGGCATGATATAAAGAACAGGCAAGTTAGAGATGTTATTTACAAATTATCCACAATAGCACATTTCTTTGCACAAGGTAAGGTGGGTTCTGCTTTTGATGTAGCAGCTTCTACTTATGGTGGAGTTTTTGTCTACAAAAGATTTGATCCGAAATGGTTGACAGAGAGATTAACAAGAGGAGAGCCTGTTAAATCAGTGATCGAAGATAAATGGCCTGGATTCGAAGCTGAGATACTCATGATTCCAAATGATTTCATCCTACTTGTTGGCTGGACAAAAGAATCGGCATCCAGCTCATCTATGGTAAAGCAAATGGACTCTTTCAAAACAGCAAAGCCTCAGGAATACAAAAGATGTTACGATAATATTGCAAATTTAGTGCGAGAATTAATCCCGTTTTGGAAGAAAACAGAAAAAGAGAAAATATTGCAGTTGCTAAGAAAGAATGAAGATTACCTAAGGGAATTTGGAGAGCTATCTGGAGTAAATATAGAGACACCGGAATTGAAAAAAATGTCTGAGATTGCTAATAATTTAGGCGCTGCAGGAAAACTCTCTGGAGCGGGCGGTGGCGACTGCGGCATAGCTATCTGTTTTGATAAAGACACTGCTGAGAAAATCAAATCAGAATGGAACAATGCTGGACTGTACGTAATCGATACTAATTTAGATAAAGATGGAGTGAGAGTAGAGAATTGAATTTTAGAATATTTCAGTAAATCAACCCTCTGTTAAAATTAGCGTCCCCGACATTGCCAAGGGATTTGTAAACCCTCAATTCGCTTTTGTTCCTCTCCAATATTTTCCTCTGCTTTTCTATTCCTTTCGTGTCCTTCAGTATGTTTGGTAAATGGATTCTTCTGCTGATGGAATTTGATCTCAAAATATCCTGGTAGAACTGGAGCTTTTCGAAATAGTATTCTTTGTGTTTTCCCCAACGGTAGCTTTGACCAAGGCTCTCAAGGCTATTTATAGTGTGGGCAACCTCAAGATAAAGTTTGTGCAAAGATCTGCAAGAATCTAGAAGCATTCTAACAATTGTTCGAAGTCTTATTTAAATCTTTTTCCATCTTCAACCAGAGTCTTAAACTAACAAAAACTTCATGGCAACTTCTAAGACCACTATACCTATAGAAACAATAGCTACATGTTCTGGTTTGAATTTTATGGATTCATTTGACTCTTCATAGTATCTCATCAAACCAGCTGTGCTCTGAGGCATGTACATTTTGTCTTTTGCCATATCTACAATATTGGGAATAATGCTTATAAATCCTCATTTCATGATAAAACAGTGAGCAGGGAAAGTAGTTCGCCGGCGAACTGTAAAAGGCAAGCTGGTGAGGAAGCTCCATTCACGTTTACAGAAATGTTAAACATGATATCGTGAGATATAATCCGAGAGGATTCTCCAGAAGCAGAAATAAATTATTCAGCTGAAATAATGATGTAGAAATACTGAATGTTAAAGGTTGAAATAAGTGAAACTTTCTGGTGCATGGCGTGCAACCTGATTACAGGGCTTAGACAAATCTACTAACTTTGTTCAGTGACGTCAAACTCACTGCGAAGACAAAAAGTGGGCTATCCCTGCACACTAACCTTTTTATTTATGTAAAAAGCTTAAGCAAAAAACTCACTAAACTTTTTTCTATAAACTCCGTGAAAAAAATTTAATCAAAAACTAAACTATTAGGTTCTTAATGTGTAAAGCAGTGGCTAGTTAGATTAAAAACTGAAAAATAGAGCTTTCTTTATATTTTCAAGTTTTTTAGTGCAGGTTTTTTGTATCAACAAAAAAAGTGCTGGTGAGTTAGATTCCTTTTTCGGATGGAAACAGATCTGTGATCTGTTTCGGTCTTTCGACAGAGGACTCAGTTGGGTATTGGTGACCGTGAGCTGAATACCTCGTTACCTTGGTACTTACACCCCGATTCCATCAAACCCGTCGTCTACGGGACCCTCCTTCACGCACCGCTAGTTGCCTAGCAGTTTGTGAAATGGTTGCCTCTTTTCAGGGTCAGTTTCGCGCTTAGATGCCTTCAGCGCTAATCTGTCTATCGCGTAGCTACCCAGCAATACAGTGATAACTGGTACACCAGAGGCGACGATGCAGTGTTCCTTTCGTACTAATTGCACCTTCCCTTCAGGCAACTGACACCTTCAGTAGATATAGACCGTACTGGCTTATGCCTTATCTAGCTAGAGCTACTTCTAGCAGCTAACTAGACTAGTTCGCACCGTACTTAATTGCTGAATAGTCAAGAAGTAAATAATAGTGATCTCAGTCTATTCTGTTTCCTTGGATGTGGTATTTCTATCTTTTCATAGAATGTCATTACTTCCGATTTTTTCCCTATCCTCAGAATAAACTCGTTCTTATTACTTTCTTTAAATATTTTAGACTCTATCCCATTTTCTTTTAAAACTTCTCTGAACCAAGAAATCATAACCTCGCTTCTTGACCATATCTCTATTTTAACCCTGGTTCTATCTACCGTGACGCTTCCATCGCCAGCTATCCAACCGCTTAAATAAGAGTTCTTCTCTTCTAAAGAATTCAAGTTTGGCGGTTGAATGGTTATAGATTTTGCTCCAGAAGGGATGTTATATTTCTTGTTCAGTTCCCTCCATAGTTTTGCAGACGACACGTTTATCTTATACTTCAGTTTACCAAAACCTGATATAGAAGGTTTCGGAATTACTGTTTTTCCTGTAATTCGGTGTATCATTGGGATAGTTTTAGCTTTTAGAAAATCAACGTCACTATTTATTATGAAGATAGTGTTCTTATCTTGTCCTAAGTGACCATCACTTCCAACTATCCCAGCGAACACATCAATGTCGCCCATATTTCTAATTGGTTCAGAGACTAAAATACTTCTTGACTATTTCCCAGCTAACGTGGCTCTTTGATGGGTGAACACCCCCACCCTTGGCTGCTTACAGGAGCCCCTTTTCTTTAGAAAAGAAAAGGCCCTCGGGTTCAAAAGAAAATATTTTTCTTTACCTTAAGGCTTTCTTTTTTTTTGAAAAAGAAAGGCTTATGCTGCACAGCCAGGAGGAGCCGAGCCGACGGCGGAGAAGCAACGCGCGGGGTCAATTTATTCCCACGAGTTATCATGCTAGACTTTCATCTGAATGGTTGAAACCGATTTTCAAAACAATTGGATCAAAAATCGGTTTCGTCCCTTTCATCAACTTCCGCCGTTATATAAGCGACATAGACGAATCTACGTCAGACCTATTAACGGGTTTTTAGTCTTTCAACTGACTTTGTCATTTGACATCAGTGTGATTGGAAAATGTTGCTGAGACATTCACCAATCAGTGGACTTTACTTAACTACTTTTATCTAAGAGAAAACTCGTGGCAGGAACTTTCGCCCGCCACGACTCCATTACCCCCGAGATAGCTTTTCTGTTAAACCTAGCCCCCAGTAAACCTCTGTTGGACACTGATCTGAAGATCAGTGTCGGTCCATATGAGGACATAAGGGATCGCTAAGCCACACTTTCGTGTTAGGATCTCTTACTGGCAAAGATCCTATCAAGCTTCCTTTTGCCTTTGCACTCTTTTCCGGATTTCCAGTCTAGAAGTACCGCTATATTTTTTCCAGTAAATTGTTTTCTTGGGTACTGAAAGTTGGAAGCTGACTTTTGTCAGCTTCGGTCTTTCTTTAGCCTTTCTTTTGGAAAGAAAGGCTAGAATTCCGACCCGGATGAGGAAACCTATGCCCGTGATCTACCAGAATTTTTATTAAACCTGCCTTATCTATTGCTGTTAAAACAGGCAAATCTTTAAACCTATTCATAAGATTTGGATAAGTATAAACAATTACCGTATACCCATTATTTATCAAAGTCACAATTTTCGATACTGTTCTCTCAACATGGTTTTTCCAGTCAAAACCGACAACTTCTATTATTGTTTTATTGTCTGATAACACAAAATCTGGAAAATAACTCAGTATGTGTTTTTCATAGCTGTATTGGATTTTATAAGCGTCCAACAAAGAAGCGACTTCCAATTCTTTATTGCTTCTAAGCCTGAAGTCATTATATAGAATTCTTTTGTTTATAGATTTTGGAAACATCTCTTTGAGTCTTGACCTAAGAACTTCTTTTCCATATTTGTTTACTGTAGAAGTTCCGCCTTTACTCCCTATTATTCTGTAGGCGTCTTTCCCATATTTTTCGAGAAGTTTTGTGGAGATGGAAGATCTCCACTTATCATAAAGTCCTCTATCTTCCTCAAACTTCTTATCTAAAGAGGCTTTTCCCTTCTTTCCAAGGATTTTGCTCCAATTAGAACCATATTTATTTTTTGTTGCCGCAAATCCAGCCTTTCTAGCTTTTTCCAACACTTGTTTCAAATCAATTACACGAAAATTAGTCTCACGGGTTTTTAGTTTATATTTAGATCTCCACTTCTGGAAATCTTTTGCTGGAAGTGTTCTAGAAGCTTCTAAATAAAGTTTCAATCTGCCATAAGGGACTTCTAATTTTTCTGATAGCTCTCTGAATGTTTTACATTTCAGGTCAGCTTTCAGATCAACGAAGAAACTTCTGGCTTCATCTTTACTGAACTTTATTCTTATGTTTTCAGATAGTTCTTTTTCAGAAAAAAGATCTTTTGAATTTATCTGAAAATTTTTAATTTTCATGATTAAATTTTGGTGAAGCAGGCTTATCTGACTTTCGAGAGCATCATCCCTATTCCGCTATCGAAAGGGAGAATATGCCTGCTGAACTTATTTTCCAGTAGATCACTTAGGGCGCTTTCGATGCTTTGTCGAAAGCGTACCGCTTGCTGGTCTAAGAGGATTATTTCACGGAATACTACTAATGTTGTGTTTATATTGAAAATAAATAAGTAAAATTATGAACGAGGATTTGGCACACCTTATTGGTTTTCTATTATCAGATGGTTCTGTTTACTATGATAAATCTAAAAGAACTTACTGTATTCAATTTACAAATAAATCAGATAACTTACGCCTAATTTTTAAAAATCTCATGGAAAAGTGTTTCGGTGTTACAAAATTCTATGAAATTAGTAAAAAAGATGTAATTTCTGTCAGAGTCTTTTCCAAAATAATTGCAGAATATTTATTCTTTTTCTCTCCAACTTTCAGAACCTTGCCTTGTAACCAGTTCCCGAGATGCAATAATCATTTGAAACATGGTAAAAGCCTTGTGTACAATTCTATAGAATATCCGCCATGTAAAATCCCTGATGAAATCTTCAATAATAAACTCTATGCAAAACGTTTTATTGAAGGTTTTACATCCGGAGACGGATCCCTTAATATTTATCCACAATACGGAATCTATAGAATCGAGTTAACTTGTTTTCATCCATTCTTAAGAAAGCAGATTGTAAAATGTCTAACTTTCTTGGAACTTCCAACAAGATCAAATTGGAGGTCTGTCTTTGTTTCTGGAAAAGACAATGTTCGTAAATTCCTTAGAGACATTCCTGTTATTAAATAATTCCTCAAAGACTCCCAGCCAAACTGCCCAACTAATGCTGTCCGCCTAAGCGTAAGCAGTATAGCAACGGTATGGTAGTGTTACACCTACAGACCGAAACTGATCATCAGATCAGTTTCCAGTTTTCCGCATTCCCCAGAACCGAAGCCCTGGGTTCGACGCTCCTACCTACTCTATGAGACCATCACTATACCACAACATCAACCTGCAGTAAAGTTTTCCGTTGAAGCTAAGAGATAATAAAAACTAGCCAGATTACTAGATCGATAAAAATCGACATAGATACATCTGGACAAGAAACAACTCTTAGCCCCATCTACGGGGTCTTCTCTTTGGGTTAAAAGAAATACCAGCTCTTTGTAGCATCGAAATCCTTTCTTGGATAGTCGTCTTATTTTTAGAAAATCCAAGTTTTTTCCAAACCAAATATTTTGTCATGTGTTTTGGATTCCAGAAACCAATAATATGCACCCATTTCTCTAAATTTTTCTTACCGTAAAGTTTTATAACATGTTCTATATTTACTTTACCGTTTCTAATTCTTTCCACATCAAATCTAATCTTTACTGTAAACCCTAGTTCTTGAAGTGCAACAAAAATGTCATTGATAAGCCCTTTGTTACTCATTGCGCATATCAACCCTGGATAACCGTTGTTATGAAAATATAATCCAAAATCTGTATCCGCCAACCCTCTTAAGCAACTTGTTAAGAGTTGTTTATTCTTTTTTACAAAGCTGGGTAGAGACTGAAGTTGCATTTTATTTCCATTAGGTAACCCAAGTACATTGTGTTTAAATGTTGCAACTGCTTTAGAACAGACAGATAAACAACATTTATCTGGATATTTGTTAGCGCTAACTGTTTTGTTGAACAACTCTTTTAAAATACGCGGTAAAATTTCTGAAACAAAAATCCAGTCTTCTTCCCTATTCCCATAATACCTTGTTAAATGTGTGCCACCTGGAATTATCTGAAGAGATCCATCTCCAAGATGGACGCCTGTTTCATAAGCCAATAATTCGTCATTTAATTCTGGTATCTTGACTTTATTTTTCTTGTCAAATTGGCTGAAAGCGATTTTAGGAAAAGACTGAATTTTCATGTTTGGTTCTTTGTGAAGCAGGCTTATCTGACTTTCGAGAGCATCATTCCTATATTCCGCTATCGAAAGAGAGAATATGCCTGCTGACTATGTTGGTATTTCTTTCAAAGTCCCACTGAAGGACTCCTGAGTATGCACAGGAGATATTAAGTTCGCTGGGCGCCAGTTCGGGACAGCAGAGATCTCGTTAAGCCATTCATGCGGGTCGACAATTAATCGACAAGGGATTACGCTACCTCTATCTCGATTATTGAAGGTTGGAAACAAATCCGAAGATTTGCTTCGCCCCTCTTCTTTTTCATAGTCGGATGTCATCGATGGATGCAATAAATTGCTCCACCTCATATCGGTGACTCAAATGACCAACATCGATAAGACGGTCAGAGTTACCGCCGCCGTTTGCCGGGGCTTAGCTCAGTTGAAACTGAGTTTAACCGACCGGTACTGGACAGGCCTCAGGGGCTATACACATCGTTTCCAATTAGCAGCCCCCTACGTTT
>CAYYYJ010000029.1:0-11299 GCA_964476045.1 uncultured archaeon
ACTTAAATCATATAAAGTATGCAAATAAAATTAGCAACAAAAAAAGATATAAAATCCATAGGGGATATAACAAAAAATGATGGTTCTAACAGACCTCTTAATCCAAAAAACATTGAAAAATATCTTTTAAAAGGCGACATGTATTTTTTGTTCTGCACACCTTTACCAATCGGAGTAGCAAAATTGGCTTTTAATAAAGACGGTGAAGCAGAATTATTTGTGATTTCGGTGAAAAAGAAATTCCAAAACAGCGGTATTGGAAAAGCCCTCCTTGAGTACGTAGAGAAGGAATCTATGAAATTAAGTAAGAGGAAACTCTATGCACATGTTACGACAGATAATAGAAAAGCTATAAGATTTTATTATAAAAACGGATTTAAAAAAATTTGTTATGTCGATAATCTATATAAGGAAGGGGATAAACACATAAAGCTTGTAAAATTACTAGATTGAATTTGAGATATACAACAGTATTGACCTCACACTTTTTTGCAATCTATTATTATTCTAGGCGATCCTTCCACAAACCTCTCTAACGGAGTGTAATTTCCCCAAACATTTCTTATAGAAAACCCTCATCAACAAAAAGCCTTTCCAGCTCTGTTTCCCTGATCCTAAGGGAGTCGTTCAGCAGAGAGACATAGGCGACCAATTCGCCTGTTGGTTTGGAAAACCAAAGGTATGTAGTTGATATTGACAGCTCCTGGTTTTTCATTGCATCTTCAGTGAGAAAAGCCTTCAGCTCTGTATTCTGTGTCTGAAACGAATCTAACAATTCTTTGTGTTCTGCTCCCAATTTTTCTATCTCCATCTCTTCTGGTTTTATTTTTTCTAAGATAGAGTATTATTTATTTTCCAGGTTTTAAACATTAGTTCCGAGACTGTACTATTCAAAAATATAAGTGAAAATGCCATCTGGAGAATCTTTATAACCCGAGTACCACAATTTAATAGAATTATGAGTTTTTATCTTAATCCGTGGTTCATTATAACAAATCTGGGAGACCCGAGGCTTTGGACAGCCCTTTGTGTTATTCTGTTTTTTGTGAGGATGCACTACAAGAGAAAAATTAAGCCTTACAACAAAAAATTCCACTGGGTAGGCGCTTTCATAATTTTTGCGGGTTTTGCAATGGCATCTTCTCTAGCTGTCTCGCAAGGGATGAAAGAATATTTCCAGATACCTAGAGGCTGCATCCCGGAAACAAATATTTACTGTTTAGACAGCTTCTCGTTTCCCTCTGGCCACACTGCGATAGCTTTTACTGTGTTTGCTGGAATATTTTCCATTTTCAGGAGAAGAAAGTATCTGCCTATTCTGATAATTCCCTTTGTAGTTGCAGCTTCGAGGTTAGCTTTAGGGGTGCACACAATCTATGATGTTGTTGGGGGCGCGGCTGTTGGTTTAGCTGTGTTTGGAATATTTTATGTTGCAACAAAAAAAGTGGATTTCATAAGGGAGAAAGTTAATTTACCAAATAAAAATTAAGCCCTATATCTCAGCATTCCCCCGATACCGCCTAGCTCCTTGAACTGGCTGCCCTGTTGGCTTTCTGCAGATATCATCTCTATTTTCGTGCTCATCTTCTCTGCGAGCTCGATTATCTTTTCTGTCATGTCTTCCTGTTTCACTATTTTTAGTTTAGAGGCGCATTTTGGACAGGCGAGGGCTGGATATTGCTCTGCAGACCAGATCCGCGCCTCTAATTGATTTTCAAGAAGGCTTCTGTCCAGGATTTTCACAGGCTTTTCCCCGCAATCGCAGGAAAAGTTGACTCTCACCCAATCCATGGAATCTGTTAGTAGAAGGGTTTCTATATTTCCAGCCTCTAAAGATGCCACTGTTTCCTTCAAGCCGTAAACAGCGAGGCCAGATACTTTTGACAATTCGGCAAAAAACTTGTCAAGTATTTTTTTCTCTGCTGATATTGAGGCCTCTTTTAACAAGTCCTGGGACCTCTCAACAGCTTCCCTCAAACCCATATCTCCTGTGTAGGAAAGATCGACAATCCCGAGCACCTTATTCTTCAAGTTGTACAAAAGAAAATCGCCTTCTGCGAACTGGTTTTTTGTTGGTCCTGGTCCCCCGATCACAATGCCTTTGAGGTCTTTCAGGCCCTTCAATTTCGAATTTGCAGTTTCCCCAACTTCTTTCAGGAAGTCGTTGAGGAGGCCTTCTCTCACACGGGCGTAACGGGCTTGTGACCAGCCGCCTTTAGACGTCTTTCCAGGGACAATGGACTCTAGATGTTTTAGGGTCTCTATTTTTTTGCCTTTTAATAAACCTATGTCAGCTTCCCCCCTGTCAACAAGGATAAAGCCATATACTTCCTTCTCCCTGAACAAATCCTGGAGAGGCTCTAAAATAAAAATTTGGTCGCATCGGTAGAGGCGGACTGTTACTGGCTCCGGAGGTTCTATAGCCCAGAGCTCTATATCAGCTGCGCCTTCGTATTTGGATATGTTGCCGCAGAAAACAGCAAGCCCGTTTTTAGGGGTTTCCCTATAATTTTTAAGATGATTCAATACTTTGTCAAGGGCGTCTGTCACGTTGTTTTTTGTTGTTTTTGATTTGATATTTTCGGCTGTGGAAATCTCTGTCCTTATCTGGTCAGAGACTTTGGCTAGGTTGAAGCCAGCAGGTACATATACTGTAACAAGCTCTGTGTGCCTTCCCCGTATATTGGCTAACTCTGTGAGCAAGGCCTTCAACTTTTTTTGTTCAACTTCTTCGCTGTGCATAAAAATTCATTTATTTAGAAAAATATCTCTCGGAAAAACAGAAGGTCAATTTGCAGAGTTTGGACTAGTAGAATCAGGCCTGTGAGTTATTATTGTTCTGCAATTGATTTTCATATTAGAAATTATTAAGATTCGGATATATATAAATTCGCCTAATATGGATTAGAAAGGATATTGTTAAAGGAATTTTGGCTTTATCAGGTTTTAAGACTTTATTAAGCTAGTTTTTTCAAATAATGAGATTAGGCGATTTTATGGCAGTAAGGCAGCCGATAGTTGCAGTCCTCGGGCATGTAGACCATGGCAAGACGACTTTGTTAGACAAAATTAGGTCAAGCTCTGTCGCTGCAGGGGAGGCTGGCGGTATAACCCAAGCCATAGGATCTTCTGAAGTCCCTATTGACATAATTAAAACCAGGTATAAGGATCTTCTGGAAAAAATGAAAATCAGTCTAACAATCCCAGGTCTGCTATTTTTAGATACTCCTGGCCACGCAGCCTTTGTTACTCTGAGAAAAAGAGGCGGCGCAATAGCAGATATTGCTGTTCTCGTGATCGATGTGAATGAAGGCATACAGCAGCAGACAGAAGAGTGCATAAAGTTCCTGAAAGAGTTTAAAACGCCTTTTGTTGTGGCCGCAACAAAAATAGACCGTCTCCTAAGCTGGATGCCGCATCCAGATGAAAGCTTTCTAAAAACTTTTTCAGAGCAGCCAAAAAGGACTGCAGAGGATTTAGAAAACAAGATTTACACACTGATAGGAGAACTGGGTTCCCGCGGCTTCGATTCTGAGAGATATGATAGGATAACGGATTTTTCTAAACAGATAGCTGTAATCCCTGTATCAGGCAGGACAGGCGAGGGCATACCAGACCTGTTAGTGATGCTCGCAGGACTTTCTCAGAAGTACCTGCAAAAAAGGATAGAGTTCAGCAAAGACCAGGGAAAAGGGACTATACTGGAAGTGAAAGAACAGAAAGGTTTAGGGGCTGTTATTGATGTAATTCTATATGATGGGGAAGCTGCTAAAGGGGATTGGATTGTTATAGGGGGCAGGGAAGTTATTGTAACAAAAATAAAGGCTCTGCTGAAACCAGAACCGTTGAAAGATATAAGAGCGGAAAGGAAATTTCTTTATCTGGATTCTGTGGCAGCTGCCTCTGGGGTGAGAGTTTCAGCTCCGGGACTTGAAAAGGCTATAGCAGGTTCGCCAATAAGGATTGTGAAAAGAGAAGGGGATCTAGAAAAAGCGCAAGAAGAAGTGAAGCAAGAAATAGAGAATGTCGAAATACAGACAGAGAAAGATGGCGTTGTTTTGAAAGCAGATACGCTAGGGAGTTTGGAAGCAATGATAAAGCTTTTCCAGGAGGCTTCAATACCTATCAGGAAAGCTGAGGTTGGGCAAGTTACCAAACAGGATGTGATGGAAATCAAGACGTTAAAGGAGCCTCTCATATTTGCATTCAATTCACAGGTCCAGAAAGAGGCTGAAGATTCTATAAAGACTCCGGGAACAAAAGTGAAAGTTTTTTCTTCGGATGTGATTTACAGGTTGCTGGAACAATATGCTGAGTGGAAGAAAGGTGAGAAGGAGCGGAAGGAAGAAGAGATGCTGAATTCTGTTACACACCCTGCAAGGATACGTGTTTTGCCTGGCTGTGTTTTCAGGCAGTCCAAGCCTGCTGTTTTTGGCGCAGAGATAATTGCTGGCATCGTGAAACCTCACTTCAGGCTTGCCAGGGAAGGGAAGAAAATCGGCGAGATAAAAGAGGTCCAGAAAAGCGGATCTCCTGTAGAAGAAGCTGTTTCAGGCGACCGAATTGCGATATCAATGGACGATGTTGTTGTAGGTAAAGATATTTTTGAAGGGGAAATTTTAGACACATTAATCACAAGGGATGATTTACAAATACTACAAAAGGTTAAAGGCAAATTAAGAGATGACGAAAAAGTTTTGCTGGAAGAAATTTTAAACAAGTAATTTGTATGGGACAAAAAGAAAAAACTCTTAAAATAATTCAGCTTTTAAAGGAAAAATATCCTGATGTCAAATGCAGTCTCAAATTTAAAAATAATTTTGAGATGATGGTTTCTGCCATGCTGTCTGCGCAGTGTTCAGATGCAGCTGTAAACAAGGCAACACCAAGGCTATTTGAAAGGTTCAAATCGCCTGCAGACTTTGCAGATGCATCTGTCGAAGAGATAGAAGAATACATAAAAACCTTGGGATTGTATAAGGGAAAAGCCGGGAATATTCAGAAAACCTGCCAGATTTTGGTCGAGAAATTTAATGGCCAAGTCCCTCAAGAATATGAAGACCTTATAGAGCTCCCTGGAATTGGAAGAAAAATTGCGACTGCGATATTATCAACCTGCTTTGGGAAATTAGAGGGCATAACAATAGATACCCACAATATAAGATTGAATCAGAGGCTAGGGCTAACAAAATTCAAGGACGCAAAAAGGATTGAACAAGATTTACTTCCTCTTGTCCCAAAAAAGTATTGGGATGAATATTCTCTGTTAATGATCTACCATGGAAGAGAGGTCTGCAAAGCGAGGAAGCCTCTATGTCATAGGTGTGTTTTGAGTGAGATTTGCCCGAAGATTGGAATTGAGAACCAAGTTTAATTTTTTCAAGAATTCAATTCTATCAATTTCATTAAATTGTATTTTATTTCTTAGAAATGAATTAACTACAGAAATGATAATTTGGAATATAAGAAGTCTAAAAATTAAATTTCTTTTGGTTTTATGGGCTCGTACATGATGTCTGGCAACTAGAGCCGCTTATCCCCTGGCACCATTGGAAACCGCAAGAAGTGCAGGTCGATTGGGAGGTGCATCCGAGGTAGTAACCCATATTGCATGCACCATCACCTGGACAGCCTGAAGACGGTGTTGGAGTCGGTGTAGCGCATCCCGCCCCGGTTCCAGGTACACCGTTACAACAATAAGTTCCTGCAGGTATTGTCTGGGAGCCGCACGTACACGGTTGGCTTGATTGCGCGTTGTTTGGACAAGCGGGTGTATAACAAGGCGTGACTGTCAGTGCATTGTTCCCATCACAGCAATATAGGCTTGGCGCAGAAGGCGCATTTGATGAAGTGTATGTTGTTGAGCCGCATTTGCATGGAAGGCTGCCTGAAGTAAAAGCTGTATTGGATGGGCATGTTGGGGAAGCAGATGAACTTGCAGTTGGGGTTGGAGTTGCTGAAGCTGTTGGAGCCGGGCTGGATATTGCTGTTGCTGATGTACTTGTGGTTGGAGTTTTAGATGCGGATACTAATGGTGAGCCTGAAACAGTTGGTGTTGCTGAAGCTTTTGGTTCCTGTAAGCCTGTCACGTTGCTTGCATTTCCGGATGCAGTTACTGTGCCTGTTAATTGGATTATAGATGTTTCGCCTGCTGGTATCTTTAGGTCAGAACTTGAAGGTTTGCATGAGATGGATTTCTTTTCTGTTGTTGAATAAAGCTTGACTTCTGATACCGTGGATTCAGATGAACCCGCAGTTAGTGCAGCTTCTCCGACTTTTGCTGACGCAGATGCTTTATCTAGTGTATATGTTTGTGAAACTTTATCGAGCGAAGTCTCTCCTGTAGATGTCATAGATAATTCGAAACTGTTTGTCGATCCTTTTTTAATTGAAAATGTCTCAGGGGAGCAAGTAATTGATTTCTTGGATGGGAGGAGGAGTTTAACTGAACCCAGTTGCGTATCTGTTGTGGCTGTTGAAGATATTGAGAAGGTGATCTTTTTAGATGATACGGACGATGGAGCACTAGAACTCTTTGTAGTTGGTTGAGATGATGATCCTGATGAAGCTGCGCTCTGAGATGATCCGCTGCCAGCAGAGTTTTGAGTTCCGCTTTGGGAGACCGATGTACATGCGCATTTTCCTGCTTCACATATTGAACCAGAAGAGCATTGGCCGCCTGGAGGATCGCATTGTTCTGGCGCTTGCAGGATTCCGTCACCGCATTTTGCGGCTGGGCCTTTACCTATGCCTATATCTTCTCCGCCAACTGTGTATTTGGATTTGACGCCTTTAGGTATTTTTGGGTCGTATTTCCCTGGATTTACATCGTGATCATTATAATAGAGATTTAGGATTGAGGCGGCGTTCTCGCCTTCGTCGCCATCTTTTGCATCTAGGATATTTATGTCTTCATCATCTGATGAGTATGTCTGGTCATTGTTGACATCCATATAGATTGATTTGGCAGTTGAGCCAGAGAAAACTACATAGACATTATCTGATTCAGAGAATTGGACATAACATTCGATCTTATCTTTATCATCTAGACCAGCTCCAGGTGTTTTCGACCCATCTGCATCCAGAACCTCAACAGACTCTGATGCACAGTCTTTGTTTGCCTCTGATTTTTGTTTGCCTGCCTGGGTGCAGCCAGAGATAATAATAATGGCTAATACAGATAACACGAGAAAAAGGTGTTTTGAATGCATAATACTAGATATTATTCTCGATGTTTATATAAATAATGCTATACTATATACACTATTCATTTTTAAACTTAGGGGCTAATACATAGCAAGGTTGATTGCATATGTCGAAGTGGGCAAAACCAAGGGCAGGAAGCAGGGGATATTGGCCTAGAAAGAGGGCTAATAGAATGTATCCTGTTTTGAAAGCCACAGAGAATTTGAAGAAGGAAACAAAAGCATTTCCTGTAGGTTTTGCAGGCTACAAGGCTGGGATGACACAGATATTTTTGACTATAGATAAGAAGGGTTCTCCTGCACACGGCAAATCAGTTGTAAAGGCAGGTACTGTTTTGGACTGCCCTTCTCTAATTGTTTGCGGGATAAAGTCTTATAGGAAAACAACGAGTGGGCTTAAAGACCAGGGAGTTGTTTGGTCTGAGAAAATTTCTAAAGATCTTAACAGGGCAACAAGAATCCCCAAGGAAGGGAATAGAAAAAGGACTTTGGCTGATTTTGAGAAAGAGCTGGCAAATATTGCTGAGATAAGATTGCTTGTACATACTCAACCAAAAGAGTCTGGCTTAGGCAAAAAAACTCCTGAGATTTTTGAGATCCCTCTGACTGGAGAC
The DNA here is from genome assembly GCA_964476045.1 of uncultured archaeon. Classification (GTDB taxonomy): domain Archaea; phylum Aenigmatarchaeota; class Aenigmatarchaeia; order QMZP01; family JACQNV01; genus CAYYYJ01. Next base: position 7,820 of record CAYYYJ010000029.1, read on the forward strand.
CCAAAATCACAGTTAGAGTATTGTAAACAGAAATTAGGCGGACAGCTTAAACCTGAAGATGTTTTCAAGGAAGGGGAGACAATAGATGTTGAGGCAATCACAATCGGTAAAGGCCATCAAGGTGTTGTCAAGAGATTTGGTGTGAAAGTTAGAAGCAGGAAGAACAAGGCAAAGATGAGGCATATTGGTTCTCTGGGCCCATATCATCCTAATAGGGTTCTTGCAGGCGTGATCCCCCACTCAGGCCAGATGGGATTCCACACAAGAACAGAGTATAATAAAAGAATACTCAAGATGGCTAATGGAGAGATGACACCAAAAGGCGGCTGGTTGAATTATGGTGTTGTGAATGGCGGATATGTTGTTATACAAGGTTCTGTCCCAGGTCCGAAAAGGAGATTAATAATGTTGAGAAAAGCCAGCAGGCCACACAAGAAAGACCCTGGGTTCAAGCTCGATTCTATTTCTTTGGAGAGCCAGCAATAACTGTCACAATTCCGGTTTCTATATTATTTCTTATAATCCACGAGTGTTTTCTGCTTCTTACGAATTTTCTTCTTTTTAACTATTACTCCTCCTACAATAGCGCCTGTAGCTACTAACACGCCCACTATAATTAATGCCGTGTCTGTTGTCTGAGAAATTGGTTTAGTTTTTATTTTTGGGTTTCCTGTTTGCTGAGCCGTGGGTTTCGTCGTCACCACAAACACAGAAAATCCCGGTGTGGTCGCTGTGAACTTTACTGATCCGTCTGGTTCAGCTGATCCAGCTACTGTTTCTAGTGTCTGCCATTTTGTTCCATCGAATCTGAGGAGGATTATGTCAGATGGTTTGTATGAGCCTATTTCCTGTTTTGTTAGCTTGAAGGATATTTTTGCTTGTTTTATTTTGTCTTTTAGTGCTGGTGATGCAGATATCTGGAGCACTTTTAGAGCTTTCTGGCCTGCTGATGGGAGAGGTATTAAACTTTTCCCGTTCTCGTCAACTAAAGGTATTTTTTCGAATATTTTTACGTCGAGCTTTGCGTCGGAGGCTGGGATATCTTGTGTCACTTCCAGCTGGATTTTATCCAGGCCTTCTGATTGTAATTCTGTTGAGGTTGTGAGATCAATTGTTTGTGATGACTTGAGGTCTGCTGAGAGTGATGCTGATGCCAGTAAGATTGGGTCTGCTACTGGGGTTGATCTTGCGACCGAGCTACTAGTATCTGATCTGTCTGAATTATCAGATCCTGCTGATGGATCACTGTCTGATCCGGATGACGGAGTTGGCGTTGGAGAAGGTGAAGCAGATGTGGTGGCTACAGAAGATGGCGATGAACTCGGTGAGGCCCCTGGACTTGGGGTAGCCGAACCTAACGGAGATGAACTAACTGAAGGCGATCCTGTTGCTGTTGGGGAAGGGGAAGCAGAAGAACTTGCTGTAGGAGATGGTGATGCAACTGGAGATGGACTGGAGGAAGGTGATGCTAGAACTATGGGTGTAGAAGTTGGTATAGGCGAAGGTGTTGGGGATGGAGTGGGGCTGGCAGTTGCTGTTGGACTTGGGGTAGGTGTTGGGGATGGAGTGGGTGTCGGGGATGGGGAAGTTAGCACTAACGGAGAAGGAGTCGATAAAGGACTAGCTGAACTAATTGGATTTGGGGACGGTGATGGTGACGGAGTTGGAGTAGGAATAGGCGTTGCTGTAGCAGTTGGTGCAGAGTTTGAAGAATAGATTGCCAGAACTTGAGATGCAGTTAATCCTTTGTTGTAAATTTTTATTTCATCGAGCAATCCTTTGAATTGATATTCTCTATTGTTGTTATTGTAATCTGCCCCTACCAAAACGCGTGTTGCGTCTGGGGACCAGCTTTTACAGGTTGCAGTTGACGATGCTTTTTCTTGGCCATTAATATAGATTTTTGTAAATCCCGTCCCCCATGTGGCAATTATGTGGTTCCACTGATTCAAATTTATATTCCCTGTTATCTGGCCGCAAGGTTGGTTAACAGCTGTTTGCACATCGAACATCACTTTAGATCCTGGCTGTTGCTCTAGGTCTGTTACAGATTCTTGGGCTCCACTATTTCTATCGTATTTGAATAAAGTTCCTCTTCTATCATCTGTGGGATTAAACCACATCTCGATAGCGCCTTCTGACAAGCCACTCATGCTTGGTCCAGGAGCTTCCATGTAATTATACTGGCCATCGAATTGTATTGCTTTTGAGATCCATGTGGCTCCGTTTGTCAGCGTTCCTTTATTCGTGCCAGCAAAATCCCCAACTAATGTACCTGAACCTTCATCAAATCTCCAGTATGCTACTGGTGCTGGAGGTGAGTTGCTCGATGCTGGAGGGAAAGCTGTCTGATATAACTCTTTTATTTCCGAATCTGTAAGCGGTCTATTATAAACTCTGAGATCATCTATTGCTCCTTGAAAGCCCCAGGGCAAAGTTGGTGGTGAAGGGTTTAGAGGATCAGATACCGGTGTTATAGATGTATCTGAATTATAATATTCTGTTCCATAGCTCACTCCTATCAAGAAATCAGATGGAGAGGAGCCTATTGGTTGCGCATATCCGAAATTGTAATAATCTTTTGTGTCGACTAAAGATCCGTCAAGATAGAATCTTCCTGTACCCCCTTTTTGGTTTGCGAGTCCACTATTATAATCATAAAAAGTGAATGTTGCGACTACTAGATGCCATGCACTTCCATCGTTTAGTGGCTTGTTTCCTGTGAGATCCCAACTGCTTGATGGCGGGTTAGTAAAACTATCTGATGTGAACGCTCTGAACTTAGGGACATTGTTTGAGCCTGTATTAAGCCATAAGGAATAGCCGCCATAAATATAATTCCCAGACGATCTATAATATAGTGAAGGGACTTTTTCTAGCACAGGCGTGTATTGTTTTGTGTCGGCTGTTTTTACCCAGACAGCAACTGACATCGAGGGGCCTGAGATTTTGTTTGAATCGGATAGATGATTTTTCATGCTGACTTTTATAGCATTCTTCCCGTCCAACTGAACAGCGTTTCCGTATATACCTGGAACGAATTTTAGTGGACTATTTCCTATAGGGGCACCATCAAACTTGTTAAGAGTGGAATCTTTTATTGCGGTTGCTCCATCAACTTCATCTAAAGGCCAATAAGCGACTAATGCGTCCTGTCCTATTGGCGGAGGCGAGAGACTGGCAGCCGGTTCTTGATAAATCTCTGGCTCCTGGACTGGCGTTTCTTGCTGGACAATTTTGTTGAGTTTAGTTTGTACACAACCCGAGATAATGATTACAGTTAGAAGGAGAATAATTGAAACTAGCAATTTGGAATTCATACAAAATATATTTTAGCTTTTTTACTATTTAACTTGGACTGCACCCTCCTTATTTCTATTAGAACATAAACTTAACTATTTGTACGTCGTTTGGGGTGCAGTCCATGGAGTGAGTGCAATGAACGAAACCGTATAAGCCCTGTTAGTTGCTCCGACTAAA
>CAYYYJ010000030.1:0-10922 GCA_964476045.1 uncultured archaeon
GTAGTCCAAGATGCCAGAGCATTAGACCACAAAAAAGTTGGCGGTGATTGAGGCTTGTCGAATCAGTAAAAAAGACAATTGAATTTTATAATTAGTTATGTCTGTTTTCTAAAAAATTCAGACGCTCCCTCTAAGTAAGCTTCAACTTTATCAACACTAAGCGAATTTTTATCCCTCAAGCCGCCTTCCGCATCGATGCAGAAATTGTCTCCAACTCTTTCTGCAATGATACCTAATCTCGTAGCAACGCTTTCTCCAGTGAACCCTCCAGCAAAGCCTATAGTTAAATCAGGGATAGCACGTCGTAATTCCAAATAGATTGCCAAAGACTTTTCTAAATCAAATTCTATTCCTCTCCCGCCTGACGGATCAATAAGGCAGTAATCCAATAGATCTCCATACCCCACAATAGCTTCTGCCACTTCTCTAGGAGATTTACCTGCCATGGCTTTATCTGACGCTTGTAAAATAATCTGCATATCAGGAAATCTTTTCTTAATTTTTCCTATCTCTTTTAAATCAGGCCAGACAATATTAAACTGTATAGCTCTGCACAATCCATCTTCATAAATCCCATCGAATAGTTTTCCAACTTGATCAGAAAGCGTATCAGGTTGTCTTGATCTATAGTGAATTGTTGTGAAGACTGAAGGACTGGCTTCTCTAAGTAGTTCAGGCAGAGAAGCTACAGGCGGATATTTTGTTCCTGTTGCATTCTCGCCATTAAGCGTCTCGTAACTTACAAGAAAGCCAAGCATAGGAACGTGTTTTGTGCCCATTGAAAAACCTGCTTTAGAAAACATTTTGCAAACTGTTCCAACTTCTTCTTTGCTTGCAACTCCAGTGACTCCTATGTACGGTTTAGATTTCATACAATTAATGTCCAACCATTTTATCTAATCCCTTTTACCCAATATATTGTTTTCCACGTGTTCTCTCAGTTCTATCCAGTTATTGAAAAAATCACTTCCTTCATGATAATCCTCTCTTGTGAACCCGAACTGAAAGCTTGGAATTATCAATGCAGGCACACCATTATCTGCGTATGCCTTAGAATCACCCGGAGTATCACCGCCTCCTGCAACAACATTAAATATCCTAGTCAAAGCATATACCAAAATCTTCTTCATTTTCCTGCCATCACGCCCTGTGATATGCGGAGGCCTTAATATCAAATGCACTCCAGGGTCTTCGTCTGGATCAGGAACCCCGTCCCTTTTAAAACATTTCTTGGTAACAGCTTCCATCTCCCCATTCTCGCCTTGCGGCCTGACGCTGACATAGCCAATTTCTAATCCTCTGCTTCTTAAAGCCCTCAAGGTGTCAGCTGCATAAGCTATGGGAACATCTGTTTTTACATGATCAGGTCTATCAAAAATGTCATAATATCTGTCAAAATCAACTCCACTGAATTTAGGATTTCTTGGATCGAGTCCCCTGGCCCCTAGTCTGTCAAGGTTTAATCCCATTTCGACTGATGACAGATATGCTCTTTCTGAAGCATCATAAACGAATCCGTCAATATCGACTATGAGAAGTTTCTTTTTCATGCCATTTTGTTAACAATAAGTTTTTAAAAGCCTTCTAAACCTCTGCAACCCTGATAAACTCGAAAACATCTTCTGGTTTTACCCTTAATCTGCCTCCGTATTGCCGGGTTGCCATCGCTCCCATCGCATTAGCAAATCGGGCCCTTCTCTCCAAATCCCAGTCACTCAGATATCCATAGACATATCCTGCAGCAAATGCGTCGCCTGCGCCAGTCGAATCTATCGGTGTAACTCTGTAAGCAGGAAAATCTTTTCTTCCAGAACCGGTGTAAATACTGCACCCTTTGCGGCCTTTTGTTACAACAACCTCAGCGCCTCTCGCAATAAGATTATCTACTGATTTAATCACTTTGGTTTCCGCTTCGTTTGCAAAGAGCACATCAAAATCAATGTTTTCCAAAAAACCGAAATCTGTTTTAGGGTTTGCGCTATGCAGGCTCAGAAAAACTTTTAGCCCGCTTTGTTTTGCAAAAATAGCGTGCTGTTCTGTCAGTGGATAGCTTACCCTTGCTAGAACAGAACTTGCGTTCTTTATGTAAATCTTATCCTCGTCTGGAAAATCTTCAAGTTTTTCTCTTTCCCCTGATTTCGATAAAGTCCTTTCCCCTTTCAATATTTTTATTCTACAAACAGGCGTAGGAGATTCAATTGTCCTTAGCCTAGAAATGTCTATACCGTCTGCTATAAAATCTCTTGAGATTTTTCCAGCATACTTGTCACTCCCAACCAAACCAATATAACCGGTTTTTAATCCAAGTGATTGCAAAGTTACAAGAGAATTTGCTGTGCTCCCTCCAGGAAACTCTTTAATTCCTTCAGGAGTCTCAATAAAATCCATCCCAAGCTGGGAACCAATTCCGACGACATCTAAAATCATATTCTTATTTCAGGTCTAGTATTTAAAACAGTCTGGAGGAAAAATCATCAGCTAAAAATCTGGCGCAGACATTCTTCTACTTTTTCTAGACTCAGAGAGTCCCTGTCTATAACCCCTCTTACCCCGTCACCCATTGCCTTGGTAAGAAAAGAAGTGTCTGCCTCACCGCTTCTCATTAAAAAAACCGGGACGCCGCTTGTTCGTCTGGCTATGCTGGACCCATTTGATCCATCTGAACCGCGCAAATGTGAATCAGCAAAAACAACATCAGGCACATATTCACCAGATGTTATCATTTCTATACCATCATCAAAAGTTGGATCAGCCCTAATTGACCTAACTGTATAGTTTTCACTTAAAATCGTTTCAGCTTTTCTTGCTCTCCTCCCGCTCCCGCTTATTATAAGCAGGCTCCTTCTTTTTTCTTTGTTGCGTAATCTCATATTACCAGAATCGTCCCGCTCTACAATGAAATCATCATGGAAAGAAGTGTCGCCTACATCTTCTATATAAAGGTCTCTGTCTAACCCGTTAACAGCCAAGGCTAAACTAATCCCGTATTCCCTCACACCACGATTGCCAACAATTCTTCTTGGTTTTTTGGCAAAAGCAGTCAAAACTTCTTCTCGGTGTGATCCAGCGAATGTTGATGCTGCTTTTCCTGTAATCTCAGATTTTAATCTGCTGTCCCTTTCGTAAGCCCTTAATAACAGGTCTACTGGAGGAATCATCTCATATCCCTCAGGGCTGCCGATTATGTAACCAACATTAGGGTGGCGAAGAGCGCCTACACCAATCAGTGTTCTAAGTACGTGTAAATAATAACCCTGTTTCAGTGACCCGTCAATAACCAGCAGCTTGTTGCTCCCTTCAAACATATGAGGCTCTATGGGCCCATAGCCGCCGCCTTTACTCTCTGGCCTTTGGCCAAGATAAACTCCTAGAGGCGTTTTTCCAGTTTCAAGCAACCTGTGTCCGAGATCGAAATATAATGCAGTTCCAGAAACAGTATGCGCTACCATGACCTGAGAGTCTCCGATAAATTTTTTCACGTTGTCAAATTCTCTCTCGCTGTTAAAATCTGAATCGTCCATAAATTCTAAGCAACCTTTCCTTCTTTTAGAGGATCCACTGGATAAGTTCTTGCCACCGCTCTCGGCACAACACCAAAATCGCTTTCAGGATCCAGCCATGCAGGATCAAAGTCCAATTCTGTCCCTAAATATTTGCCCTCATGAAACAATGAGTCTACTAATTCTGTAGTAAGTTTTTCATGCCCCTCGGTTCCTATAAACCTTCTCATAAATCTCGCTAGCCCAACCATCTCACCCTTACATCCGATATCAGATCTCGTACTTTTATAATGATCAGCATGCACTGTAGTCGCGCCAGCACCATCTAGCATCACGTAAGCAAATAATTTCCGTAAGCCAATAAGTTCGTGCGATTTTGCAATTTCGCTACCAGCGGTTGCTAATGTTGTTCCTTTTCTCGTGTTTTTATCTACAAAAATCCCCATTTCTGGTCTTAGAACCCTTAATTCTCTAAGATCCCTGTCCTTGAGTCTTATCGGTCTCTTCTTTGTCCCTTCTTTGTATTCGCCTTCAATCATCTGTACAGGGTATACCTTGAATCCTTGTTCTTTTAGAGTATCTAAAGATATTTGTAAATATCTTCTTCCAGTGCCTCCAATACAAAATACAGCTATATACTTATCAGGGTCATAAACATCATCTTTTTCAGCGGCCTCTTTCAGTTGCCTTGAAGCCTCTACAATTCTTCTTTGAAGGTATCTTCCAATAGCTTTTTTAGCATAAAGTTTGTCATGATAAAAATTACCTACATATATCTTCAACATCTCGTTACCTGTAGGCAATCTTCCACCATCAGCACTTTGCACTATATCTATTGTAACCATATTATTCTACAAATTTCACCTCATCTATAACCCTATCCCCATCTCTGTCCACGCCCTTCACGAGGCACACAAGATTTCCTTCTTTGTCTGTCTTTTCCAAAAGCTCTTTTATGTGTTTTGTGCAAGCAAGGAATCCTGCCCTGGAACCGCGCGTCTTAATCCCGCCTATGAGCAATATCTTTTTGGTGTTATCAAATGGATTGTTGATTTTTAATATTACACCGATTGTCGGATCATCATAAACTTTGCCATCGATTTTTGATACCAGAGAAAATCCTTTGGATTCATCAAAATATATAGGAAGCTCTGCATTGAGCTTGTCTATGAGCGTGTTCGTTTTAGGATTGCCTATTAAGATAAGATTGTTTTTTAAATCTTGATCTGTGATCTCTGTATCGAGTTTGTAGCTAGGAAACTTTAAATTCTTCACTAGTCCGCCTAAAAGCATTGCAAGATCAAATCCATAGTTGCCTTCCTTGCCCTCCCCATCAAACCTTCCATGCATAGAAGTATCCCCAATTACTATTTTAGCGTCCAGCCTTCCCTCATGGACAAATGGGTAAAAGAGCTGTAGAGTCTGGAGATCCCCTGATATACCATCTGTCTTTAAAATGGCTCCATCCTCATACAATTTAGCAGAAATCACAGGGCTCACAGTTCCATACATCTTCGCTGTCATTCCAAACCTTCTTTCTATCCCAACCCTTTTGATTATGCCAGCCTCTTCCAGCCTTCTAATGTGATAATAAATTTTCTGTTCATGCTGCTTAAGCTCTCTGGATAAATCCATTGCGCATCCTTTTGCTTTTGATAATTGCGATATTATCCTCATGGCTAGGTCGTTGCTGATTATATCAATATACTTGGGGTCAACAAAAATAGAATTATATACCTTGTTCTCGCCTGAATCCATATTCTCTACAAGCTGGAGCATTTTTACCCCATTAGTCTTTTGCGCAACCTTTGATGGGTTAGGAATTATCATAATCTATTAATTGCTAGGCTTGCCGCTAGCAAGGTCACTTAAGTATTACCCTAAAGCTTTATAAAGTTTTCTAATTTTTTCTATAATGTTTCGACTTCTGTCTAAATGTAAAAGAATTAGTCTGGATACTAAAAAAAGACATATAGATGTGCTATTTAAACTTTTGTAGCTAATCTATGTGATTATGTCTAGAAATGTTACCAAAACTGATCTGAATGCAGAAGCATTATATGTAGACGGGAGAATACGAGCACTAAGATTGGTGAGTGGCGGGAACACCAGATCCTTGGAAATTTATAGAAGAGTAAGAGATCCTACAAGGCACATCCCGTCTGGCTTGTTTGAAAGAGTTGTATATAGTCCTGGCGGAAATGCAAAACCAACTACTGTTAATCCAGATAATTTGGATGGATACAGACGAGCTCTTTTATCCAGTAAGCCTCCAGAAGAAGTAACATCAGACTTTAAAATTCCAGTTTCTTCACAAAACTGGGTCACTTTGGGTGAAGGCTGGTTTACTGTAGATGATACAAATCAGTTTTCAACAACCAGAGATCTTAATAAGGCTTTAGCTGCGATCCAAAGATAATTTTATTTTAACACTCTCGATAATTCCCTAATCCCAGCATCTGTCTTAACCCCAGTAGGCCACAGACAGCTTCTCGAAGCTTCAAACCCGTTTTCTCTTAACATCCCTATTACCTTATCTATTTTCACAGAGCCCAACTTGTTTTTCCTGCAAACTTCAGCAATATCATAATAAGTCGGGAAATCTATCTCCTCCCTGAAAGAAATTTTAAACCGTCTTTTCTCTGCTTCTTCAGAAACTTTTTTCACAAAATCATTATCCTGTATCTGGCCTAGCCAAATTGGCCCAATAAGCTCTGTTTTAGCTTTGCAATCCCCGCATTCTTTTTCAATTTCAGTTGTTCGAAACAAACATTTCTTGCAATAGGAAATAAACCCGATTTGCTTCACAGTTCTGTCAGAAGAACTCCTGTTTTTTTGGACAGTTCCAATAACCCTAAAATAATGCGCTTCATGAACCAGTAACGGAGCGAACCCAACAGCATATCTAGCGAAAGCTTGTTGTATAGCTGTTATCAAAATCCTCACACCAAGCTCTTTGTAGAAATCGGTTTTGCAGACCCGTACTCCATATCTTCTCAAACAAGTTTTAGGAAAGCTCCCAGCCAAAGCTCCAGTGTCTGTAGCTGTCGCCGCAAATAGTCCTCGATGCCTTATCGCAAAAGCTGACGCCTCCAAGTACTTTATTGGAGATCCAAATGGGTCTATATCAATGAAATCGAAAGACGACTTGTTCTCAAAAAGAAGTATTCTTGCGTCGTTGTTTACAACTTTTGTTTTCTTAGTTATTTTGTTAAGCCTTAAATTTTTCCTGATAAGTTTTATAGATTCGGAGCTTACATCATTAAAAGTTATTTTTTCTATGCCCTTGTCCTCTTTCAATAGCCTGATTCCTCTCACACCAGATCCTGCGAGAGGATCGCATATCTCCAATTTCCTATCACTTTCTTTCTGGAAAACAGCCAGAGCGCAGACTGTGATATCCCTCTGTTTCCCCATAGCAGGGTTATAAAAAACAGGCATCCCTTTTGTCGGATCCCCTGGATATGCATAAAACTTAGCTTTCCCTTCTTTTAAGATTTCCATAGAATATATAGTCTAAATCTGAATATAACAGCATGGAAGAATATAAGATTTCAAAAGATTATGTGAAGGAGACTCAGGATAAACAAGCAGAGGAAAAACTCGTCTTCAGAAAAAAGATAATATTCAAGGAAAACTGCTGCGGAAGAGGATGCTGTTGGGAATAAAGCTATAACGAATTCAGGCCTTTGGCGCTTCCAAAAACCTTATGCCTTTGCCTAATGCTTGGCCTGGAAGCCCTTTAGAAAACCGTGCTTTTACAACACCACTATTTCCATGCAAACTCGTGACAGTCCCGACAAGCTTCTTACCTGCGGGACTTGTCCAGACTACTTTTCTCCCAACCAGTTTTACAGACTTTTCCTTCGAATCAAAACCTTCTGCCTCTATCAAGATCTGGTTTGGCTTCTGGTTGTGTATTCCTCTTCTAAAGCTCAGTATTATACCGTTCATACATCCATAAATTCTAAAATGAATAGGCATTGATTTCGAACAAATTGGCGAGGAAATCAATGTCGACCCTTTTAGTGCCTTAAGGCTACTGCATCCCCTATTCACAAATATAACCAATTAAATTAATAAGCTTTATGAAAGAGATTGCCGGCGGTATAATAGTGGAATTCAAAGTAAAGCCAGATTCTCCGGAAACGAGGGTTTACAAAAAAGGCAATCTTTTTATTATTGAAACCCAAAGCCCCTCAGAAAATAACAGGGCAAATATGGAGATAATGGAATTTCTCAGTAAAATCTTTGGGGAAGAGGTCAGGATTCTCCGTGGACTGAAGTCGAGAAGAAAAACGGTTTTCATTGAAAACCTTGGCAAAGAGCGTCTTGAGAAATCTATTTCATCCCGATAATCTCATACATCTTAAATTTCCCTTCCTTCCCTTTCAGCGAGTCTTCATGTATTTTCCCTATAATTACGCTATCCTTTACTTTTTGATAAGCTTCCTCTGAAACCAAAACTTCTGTTCCAGCCCCCTTGTTAGCAGATTCTATCCTGGCAGCTGTATTAACAGTGTCTCCTATAGCTGTGAAGCTTACCTTGCCTGGAAAGCCCACATTCCCAATTATCGCATCCCCGTAATGTATCCCTATCCCCATTTTTAATTCAACCCCATAATTTTCTTTTAAGTGTTCATTGAATTTCTTAAGTTCTTGTGATTGGCCCAAAGCTGCTTTCACTGCGTTTAGAGTTGGATTAGGGTCTCCATCCACCCCAAAAATAGCCATGAGGCCGTCGCCTATATACTTGTCAATGATTCCATTATTGTTCAGAATATGCGGGCAAACCCTTGTAAAATATTTATTCAATATATGAATCACATCATAGGGCAGATTGTTCTCAGAAAACGTTGTAAATCCCCTGAGGTCAGAAAAGAATATCGCAACCTTTTTCTCCTCCCCGCTGCACGCATGTTCTGTAGCTGTCTCGTTATGAACTATAGCCACATCATCTTCATCTTTAATAAGCCTTTTGCAGGTGATATCGCCTATAACTTTTGTCTGGCATGCAAGCCTTATCCTTGGCTCAAGCCTGTGTTTGTCAGCAACAGCCTTTTCCTTCTCATTCCTGTCAATACAGTTCTCTAACCCTTCTAGCACAAAAACCCTGCAAGTCGTGCATCTCGCATTCCCGCCACAAACATGAGTATGTTTGATCCCAGACTCAAGAGAACATTGGAGTATTGTCTTATCTTTCCCAACTTCAACTTCCTTTTCTCCATGGAATTTTATTCTAGCCATATTAGGGTAGTACTGGAGTAAGAGTTTATATTGTTTTGCTTCGATCTGTTTCTATTTGTCCCCCAGAGAACCTATTTACTGCGCTTTTTTGTAATCAAATAATTTTTCCAGAGCCGGGTTAGGTGTTTTTATCTATATAGCGCAAACAATAGTATATCATGTCCCTCCAAAAAAAGCTCCAGGAAGTTAGAAAGCTGATGTCTATACACAACCTGGATTCCCTCCTTGTTTCCTCCCGCGAAGATATCTTCTACTACACAGGCTACAAAACCGCAGAGGGGAACCTTTTAATCATACAAAACTCAGGAAAGCCATCGCTCTTCGTCTCGCCTCTGGATAATGACGCAGAAAAAATTCGCAATGTAAATTTAATTTACTATAATAAAGGCGACCAGCTCACAAAACTCCTGAAAAAACAAAACATAGGGTACGACGAAAACAACCTTGTTGCAAGGCGATTCCTAAACCTCCACAAAAACCATCTGATCCTGAAAAAAGCCTCATCCCTCATCAAGCAGCCAAGGGAAATAAAGGATGCAGAAGAAATAGAATCAATTAAAAAAGCAGTACAGATTACGAAAAAAGTTTTGGAAAAAACCAGTTTTTACAACAAAAAAGAAATTGATGTTGCAAACAAAATCGAAGCTGATTTTCTCTTGTCAGGCGCAGACAAAGCCTTCGATACAATAATAGCTAACGGCACATCTTCTATACACCACATCCCTGACAGCACAAAAATCAAATCCACCAAACCAACAATCTTCGATCTCGGTGCACGATGGGACTGGTATTGTTCTGATGTGACAAGGACCTATTTAGGGAGATCAGGAATGCTCTGGAGAAAAGTCTGGGATGATGTAAAAGAAATGCAGGAGAAAATTATAGATGAAGTAAAGATCGGAATTACAATGGAAGAGCTTCAAAAAATCTACAAAACTCTATCTGACAAAAAGAAATACAAAGTCCACCACTATTTCGGCCATGGGTTAGGGTTAGATGTCCATGAACAAATAACAGGAAAATTAAAAGAGAATATGGTAATAACAGTCGAGCCAGGAGTGTACCTAAAGCATAAAGGCGGTGTAAGAATCGAAGACACTATCCTGGTAAGGAAAGGAAAACCGCTAGTACTGTCTAAATCGATTCATTATTAGCTATTTTGTAAAATATGCATTGGCTCTTAGCTTATAAATGCAATTCCAACTAAATATGCATTATGAGAGACCTAGAAGAAAACTATAACTATTTTCTCAAGGCAGAAGTGAAAGAATATATGGACGAGTGGATAGCAATAGTTGACAAATCTATTGTATCCCATGGAAAAAGCGCGAAGGCCGTTTATCAAGAAGCCATAGCCAAGCATCCAAAAAAAGACCGCTTCTGACCAAAATACATAGCAATAAAACAATGATACTATGAGCCTTATTTTCAAATACAAAAAGGTTGACAGACCATCTCTGGTGAACGCGAATCTGTTATCGGGATAGGCAATGCAGAAGCAGTTAATGTAAAAATAGAAATTATAATCCAAGGCAATCACGAGAAATATTCAATACCAGTAGAAGCAAAAGTCATATTAACAGAAAAAGACGATTTTCCCATACTCATAGGAAGATCAGGATTCTTCGATGCTTCTCATATAACTTTCAAGGAAAACGAGAAAAAAATTGTTTTAAAAAAGATTTCCAATGACTAAACTTTTTCAATGCCGTCTGCAGCACCAGAACCTGAATCATCAACAGGCGCAGACAAGTGTTTAATTATAATAACATCTCCAATAGCCTCAACCATGGGGAAAGGCACTATCAGCCCTTTCTTGCTTCCAAGCATGTTGGTGAAGTATGAACCTTTGAGAGCCCTGATAACAAGCGACCTTACTTTAAATCTTTTCAAATCACATTCAATATCTTCAACCTTTCCACAGTACATCCCTTTATTTGTGAAAACGTCCTTAGAATATGTTTCAGAAACACTGGCAAGTTGGATTGGCATATTAATTCCGTTATAAATTATATTAGCTTATTATATACAGAAGCTTAAATAGTTTGCGTGGTTTCCGATTTGGGAAACTATACCGGAATAGCGGAATTCTACCTTTGGGTTAGATGTTTAAGTTATTGATTCATAGAATTAACCAATGAGAAAACTTTCCGTAGGAAAAGCTGAAATACTCGG
>CAYYYJ010000031.1:0-6657 GCA_964476045.1 uncultured archaeon
ATATTATTTATTAGATAAGCCATTTATAAATGTTTCGATAATAGTAGAAAGATTGATGCTGAAATAGAATCTATATAACACTGTTATACATCTAACTGTTAAACCACCAGAATCGGTTTCTAACAGAGATTTTAAAAGATTCTGAACCAAGAAAAAGACTATAGACCAAACCTTTCCGCCACAACCTCCCAGTCTATTGCCTTAAAAAACGCCTCAATATAATCCGCTTTTTTCAATCCGTAATCAACCATGTACGCATGCTCGAAAACATCCAAAATTAAAAGCGGGACGCATCCTGCCAGATGCCCAAAGTCGTGCTCATTTACCCAGACATTAAATAGCCTGTTTGAGTGCTTATCAAAATATAAAATTGCCCATCCAATACCTCTCATCGCGCCTGTCGAACGGAAATCTTTTTCCCAGTTTTCCCATGAGCCAAAATCTTCTAGAATTTTTTTGAACAACGCAGAACTTTTGTCGACAGGATTCCCGCTTTTTACCATGTTCCCAAAATAAAGCTCGTGAAGCCTCATCCCGTTGAATTCCCAGCCAAACCTTCTCTTCAATTCTGCGTATTCTGGCGTCGCTGTTTTGCCTTCTTTCAGCATTGCAGCCAGCACATCAGACAATTTGTTTGTGTTTGTGACATACCCTTGGTAAAGCGTGAAGTGGTTCTTTAAAAGTGTGTCTGAAAATCCCGGCGTTCCCAACAGATTGTCAAAATTTTTTGCTTCGTATGGCATATAAACCTTTTTCAATAAAAGGTTTAATCCAAAAGGAGCTTCCCTCGGTTGTTCGCAACCTCAGATCGCTTCCACGATTAAACCCTTTTTAATAAATATTGTTAAATTAAATCTTCCCCGCCAAAATCCCTATTCTATATATGCCTCAAAGCTTTATATTATATTATGCCAATACCTAACCATGGAAGAAAAAATATTTGATAACCCAGAGCTTGACAGGCTGATAAAAAAGATTTGGGCTAGCGGAGCAGTCACGCAGGAAGACGTAAAAGCTGTCTGTAGCGGTGAGCCTGTTCTAACAAGGAAAGAACTAGAGCAGATCCGCAGGGTGAAGGATCTTCAATCCCAGGCGTTGCTCAAGGAGAGCACTGCCTAGAAGCTTATTGTCTACTGTAACAAATACATGCGAATTTTCTATAGCGTTTGCTAAGTGCAGCGAATCCATAAATTCCAGCCTTGAATCCAAGCCCTGCACATAATCAGCTTTATCGTGACCTGTTTCCGGGGATATCAACTTAGGCTGATTATCCTGAAATAAAGTCCAGAAAAAATCGTGAAGTTCATCAGAAATTGCTTTTTCTTTATGAAGCATAAACAAATAAAATTCCAGCAAGACTGGAGTTCCGAGACTCCATGAATAGATATTGCCCAAACGCTTCAGGTACCTTGCGCAGTCTCTGCCAGCTTCTGTATTTGGCGAAGTCAGGGCTTCAATAAAAATACATGTATCAACATAATGGACAGGAGAATTCGGCTTCATAACTATCTTCTAGCGGTTTGCATATTTATAAAAATAGTTTTTCTTCTTCATACGGCATAATCATCATGTTCAGCAGTGTCCAGCGCAATAGAACCTGCATATTCTGGAAGGCGCCGATATTGTTTAGCTAAATCAACTATACAGGATTCCCTTCTACTGGCTCCACGAATTATCGTAACCATAGAAAACAAAACTAAATCTTCCCAACCAAATCCAATCCAGGTTTCATTGCCTGTTTCCCTGGCTTCCAGTTTGCTGGGCAAACCTGCCCTGAATTTTCAGCAACAAATTTCGCAGCTTGAAGTTTCCTTAAAGTCTCTTCTGCGCTTCTTCCTATACTCAGGTCATTCATTTCGTATGCTTTTAGAACCCCGTTGGGATCAATTATGAAAGTCCCCCTCAAAGCCAGTCCTGTATTTTCCATGTAAGTTCCAAACATTCTCGATAATTTTCCTGTCGGGTCAGCTGCCATAGGGTATTTTATTTTCTTGATTGCAGGCGAGATGTCGTGCCATGCCTTGTGGACATATCCTGTATCTGTGCTCACGCTCATAACTTCTGCGCCCAGCTTTTTGAATTCCTCATAAAGCATTGCTGTCTCTTCTAATTCTGTAGGGCATACAAAAGTGAAATCAGCTGGATAAAATACAACAACAAGCCATTTGCCTTTAAAGTCTGCAAACTTGACTTTCTTTATCTCTTCATTCTGGAACACATCTGTTTCAAAATCCGGGACTTTCTCGCCAATTTTTAACATGTAACTCCTTTTCTTTGGGTACTGTAGCCTTTCTTTTTGGAAAAGAAAGGGTAGACATCTGTTTCAAAATCCGGGACTTTCTCGCCAATTTTTAACATGTAACTCCTTTTCTTTGGGTACTGTAGCCTTTCTTTTTGGAAAAGAAAGGGTAGACATCTGTTTCAAAATCCGGGACTTTCTCGCCAATTTTTAACATAAAGAATCACGTTACTAATCGATTAAATTAACTTGAAGTTTTATAAGCTTTGCAAATGCCTTTATTTGGTGGCTACAGAATATAATATATGGCAAGGAATCTGAAAGCCCAGTTCGGCATAATGGAACATCTGCTCATGGCAGTGATCCTTCTTATGGTTATTGTGGGCGCCTTGTTTTTCTTTCTTGGGTTCCAATCAACGAGAAGCCAGGCAGAGTCTTTCAAAGACGATATACACAAAATAATCCTTTCCTCGAATATTCTAGCAAAATCAGAAATTCTGGCAAAAGACAGCCTCATGTTCGATGACTCGAAGCTGTCTGGTTTCACTGGAAACTATGAAAAAGAAGGCTGCCAAGAAATAAAAAAGCTTGTCGGCGAAGTCTGCGTAAAGATAGATAAAGTCCTGATATCCGAGGAGAAGAATGACTGCGACCCTGTGAATTTTGCAGAAACAGGAAGAGATGCCTGCAATTCCTGGACACTATGCAAGGAATCCTGCTTCAAATTAGAGGCAGGGAAGAACAAAGGGTTGGCAATGCCAGTAAATGTTTACAGGACACTAAATAAAAAAGTCGAGCTGGCTGTCATGACAGTAAAGATCCCTGGTTGAATATGAAAACAAATTATAATTCTAAAATGAAAGCGCAGACGATGCTGATAACCTTAATTTTGGTTATAGTAATAGCCATAGGCACAATTGCCTTCCTTTTGTCGACAGCCCAGATTTTCCGCGCAGAAGATTATCTGAAAATCCACACCAGCGCGCTGATTACATCTCTGTTGAGGACAGACAGCGGTTATTCCGGAGACATAGAAAAATGTAAGACTGTGGCTGACATACTTTACTGCTCGCAAACAACTCCAAGCTGGAGATGCGGAGACACCAGATGCGAAGATATAGCAGATTCTCTCACAGACCTTTATATCCAGAAAGCCTTGGACCCGAAATTGGATTATTCTTTCAAGTATGGGGAAAAAACAACGCCGCTAAGCAAGGCTTTCAACAAAACTGCCGGAGTTTACAAAACAGTCCAAAAGATCTCCAAGAGAGGCCAGGACGTCGATATAGTTTTTCAGGTAATGCAGAAATAAATTTATATCAATGTAAGAGTCTCATCACAGCATCTGAGAAACTTTCTCCAGGCCTTTTAAAAGCCTTTAACTTTAGATAGGCCTCCATTTTCAAAGAGATTGTAACCCGTTTCATAGTATTTATTTAGCAAAGGGTTTTAAGAGGTTATATAACACTGTTATATTTAAAGAAATTCTATATAAGTTGTCTCCACCATAACTATATACTATACTATGTATAGACTCTTTCTATCTCCTAAACAGCCCAAATTGAAAGGCCAGACAGCTAGCCTTTTCTTTCCAAAGAAGAGAAGAGACGACACTGGTCTTCAGACCAGTGTCCAACTGAATCGGCTACCGTACCCAAAAGAAAGGCAATTGAAAGGCCAGACAGAAATAATCCTAGTAGTCGGAATAGTGATAGTCGCTGTAGCAGCTGTTCTTTTTGCAACCAACACAATCAGTCTCCTCCCACCTGAACCAGAGTCCATCTCTGTTCTCAAATCTTCTCTAGCACTTGATCTCCAGACTAGAATCAACTCCGAATCTGTGTCTGTCATCCGCAAAGTGGCTGCTAATGGGGGATATCTTGACCTGAATTCAGACCCAAAACCTCCTGTACTGGATTATTCAGGAGCTAAAATAGCTTTCTGGCAATACGGAAACGCCTCTCTGATAAGGGGAAGACAAGATTTTGAAAAAGCAATAGCAACAGGAATCAAAGAATCCCTTAAAACAATAGACGCAAAATCGTTTAGCGGGGTCCAAGGAAAAGACGTGAAAATTGAATCTGCCAGAAATGTAGAAGTAAAAATAAATAATAAAGACATTAACATAAAGGTCGACCTGCCTGTTTCTGTTGAAGGTTATGGCTTTGGCGGCCCTGTCGAAGTGAAAGTCCAATCCCGCCTCGGCGAGTCCATAGACTTCGCAAACAACCTCATTGGTAAAGGCTCTAAAAAAGAAATCAGCTATGCAGAACCTGACGAAAAAGGCCAAGCAACCGGAAAGCCTTTAGGCACATTAGAAAACAGATATTTCGAGCGGTTCCTGATAAACGCTATACAGACCTATTCAGATGTGGATGAATTCGATAACCCAAGGATACCGAGCCAAGGGATCCTCACTGGCTGTGAGACTCCCCCTGTCCAAAAAACCTGGTTCAACATAAGGCCTGAGATGCAGAGTTTAGTTGAAGGCGTCCTTGCAAACACTTATACAGCAGGCAAAGTCCCGCTGGGAATAACAAACAGATCCCGCTATCCGGCTTATGTGCTTCCTATATATTCTGATCTGGATGTAAAATTCTCTTTAGGCCAGAAACTAGATGAAAAATCTTTCCAGCTATACCAAAACAACGGTATCGATCCAGGCAAAGTGATAATCAAAACAAAAAATTTCGGTTATACTTCGATTTGCATGTCGCCTCCTTACCGCGTTGTCTATTTCCTCTTCTTCCCTGTTGTCACAGAAATAGGCAATGACGATTTCAAGCTCAGGTTCGCATTCCACAACTATGTAAATGGCTACCAGCCCGGCGATTTCAAGGATTTAGGTCTTGTCCTGAATTTCTTTGAAGACGATGTCATACGATGCAACACAGCCGCCTGCCCAGCAAAAATAAAACTAATAGACACAGACGGGCCTATCTCATCTGCAGACGTCTCCTACTCTTATTGCAACCTTGGCAAAACAGACAAAAATGGCATTATCGAAACAAATGTCCCCTGTGGAATCAGCCTCCTCGAAATCTGGGACAAAGACCACAAAGCTTACCAGAGCTTGAGGAGTTCAGATGAATTAAAAGATGAAACAATAGCCCTTTCAAAACAACGCGATATCAAGCTTCACATCTACAACATGGAGATGCAGTATGACCCTGACACAGAAGAGTTCAGGATAGTTGATGTCAGCCCTAATATCTACAACTTTACTTTAGCTGTCTCGCCTCTCGAAGGGATCCCAGCATATATAAAATTCAATACAGATTCCCAGATAACAAAATTAATCCCAACAGAAGAGATTATAACCATGAATTCAGTTGTGAATAGAGGAGGCGCCCTTTTGGGAGGGACAGATATCATAGACACAGTGCCAGAAACAATCACAGATCTCTGGCTCTACAACCCGATAATCAAAAACGGCTATCCGTCAAGGGCCCTGCCAAACCCAGCAAACCCTTCTGACCCAATAGAAGTAAAGCTCCAGAAAGAGCAAGACCCTGAAAACAGAAAAGTTATCAACGAGAATACAGCCAATCAAATCATGATCAGGCTCGGCTTAACCAACGTAACCTTAAGCTGCGCAGCCAAACTCAATGTGACCTTGCCTCTTAGCTCAAGATCAGTCGATCCAAATTTACTGAAGACTTGCAGGACTAAATGAATATAAACCAGTAACACAAAGTTATACTAGGAGGTATAACTATGACAGATTTCACTAGAAAAGTTGGACCTAAAGGACAGGTTGTTATCCCTACTGAAATGAGAAAATTGGCAGGAATAAGGCCAGAATCAACAGTCGTTTTCACTTGGGAAGGAGATAAAATAATATTAGATAAAAAAAAGCAGGATTTAGGAAAAAAGTTAAGGGAACTTGTTAAAAAAGACGGAAAACATTTAGGAGATGTTGATTGGTGCAAATATTACGAAGACAGGTTTCCACAGAATAAGGAAGCTGAAAAATGAACCGCATTTATGATATATCTCGACACAAATATTTTCATAAATGCCAGGATAAATAGGGACGAAGTGGGGGAAATTTGCAGGAAGGTAATGGATATGGTAACAGAGAAAAAAATTATGGCATCCACTTCGCTTCTCACTATAGATGAACTTGTATGGGTAATTAAAAGGGAAGTGGGATACAAAGAAGGAATAGAGTATTCAAAAGACATTATAAACTCCGGGTTCTATATGCTCCCTGTAAATATTGAAGACATAACAAAGGCGCTTTCTTTCATGGAAAGCGGTTTAAGGCCAAGGGATTCGATCCATGCAGCAACATGCCTTAACCACAACATATTTTCCATACTCACCACAGATAACGATTTTAAAAAAGTGAGAGAATTGGAAGTGTTTTCACCAAGAGAGTTTCTAGAAAACTACGGTTACAAATAGACAGTAAA
>CAYYYJ010000031.1:6757-9008 GCA_964476045.1 uncultured archaeon
AAAATAAAAAACTCAATCTTCCTGCTATCAGTAGCCTTCGCAATCTACTTAATGGCATCTCTCCCTGTATCTTCTGCTCAATCTGTTTCCACAACAATTGGAGTAAACTTCTTTGCCCCTGACGGTTCAACCAGGCTTGTCCCGTCGAGCCCAGTAAACATCACCTCTCCCTCGTCCATGGTCAACAAGAAAATAGAAGTGGATGACCGCACGCCTCCGATAGACTGGGCCCCCCCTGACCCTTCTGTCTTCATCAAAATCACGCCTCAGCCCGGTTTCCAGGTTGGCGATATCTATCTCATCCCCTGCGTAGACGAAAAATTCGCTCTCCAAGACCCAACTGACTGCATCAGAAGCATCCAAAGAAACCAGAAAACCCCAATAAAATTCTCCAGCTTCGTAGACTACCAGGCTTCCTGGTTCGACGTCTCCAATGCAAAACTTGTTGGCGACCAGGAGTTCAATAAACAGGAAGCGCGGCTCCTGACTTTCGTGAATATAGAAATAAAAGGGAAAAAACAGTGGTTCGGCTACTGGGATGTTATCAAGAGAACAGATCTCCGCGATTTCACAATTGAACAAGACAATGACATAGACAGCGTCGACGTAATCGTCTCTGATCCAAAGAACCTGAATCTAACAGAAGCTTACATCAGAAACAAAAACACAATCCCAAAAGACTGGATTACTAAAATAATACCCAATAAAATAAGCAAGCAGCCTAACGCCCAGATCGTGACTTTACACTCATCCTATCTGGATGCAGCAGACACCCCAGACAAATTTGCTGTCACAAAAACAGACCGTTCAAACATCATCGACACTTCCCAGATCACAAAAGATTTCGGCTTAGTCTTCGCGTCCACCACAACAGCGACAGCCAACGCCCTCACAATATCCCCTAAACCCCAATCAACCTGCGGAAACGACGCTGTAGAAATTGACGCAGGCGAGACAAAAGAAAATTGCTGCCGTGATTTCCCAAGCGGCTGCGGCCATCCAGACCTTATCTGCAGTGTTGACAAAAACATCAAATCAGACCCAGGAATCTGCGTAAACAAAACAGAGACCAGAATCATCGCGCGCTTTGAAGAAACAAACTTCGATTCATGTGAAAGGAGCCACAGAGTAAAATTGAGCTTTGACTCTTACAACATCCCTGGAGGAGCCAGATTCGAGGAGACGTTCATAGAGTTGGATGGAGATCCACCAGGAACAGCAGTGCCCGGACTCCTCGATATAGATTCCTGCAATAAAGCGGTTGACAGGAACTCCTGCATATCCGACCTCGCAATCAAAAACAAAGTCCCTTCAGCATGCGATTTCATCCCTGATCAGAACCTTAAAGATCGATGCCGTTCTGATGCAGAAACCAAAAAAGCTTTCGGCAGAAAAACAGTTCCCCTGAACAACTGCAAACAAGAGCCAGGCGGCCGGACAGAGTGCGAGTTCACTCTGGACAGGTTCAAAAAATGCGTGGAAGGGAATTTCGAAATAAAATTCAACACCCTCTTTACTAAGCTCAAATTATCTGACCAAAAAACAGTGGAGCTGAAATCCCCCTTATCGCAAAACCTGGCTGTCTCCCAGGACACCAAGAGCATCAAGGAAATCCTCGGCGAATCAAAAGACCGGTTCAAAAAAATCTTCGAAGACCTGGATGACGGAATAAGCGACGCGAAAGATGTTTTGAATCAGTGCGTCGACATAATAAAAACCTCAGTAACCTTTGCCTATATAATGGCAGGGATGTCAGCTTTCTCAGGGGCGCTAGGGCTTGTTGGACAGCTCAAAGATTTCCTGCCTCAGGGGTTTACAGATACTTTAGGAGAGATTTTTACTCTAGGCTATGCTGACACAGACACATACAACTACGGTCCAGCAGGCGGAAAAGATGTCTTCGACTTGAGGCAAGCTGAAAAAGGTTACATGGAAGATGCAGCTGACTTAAGGAAACAATTGTCTGATCCAGACGTTGCTAGTGATCCAAACAAAATACTTGATGTAAAGAAGCGGGCAGAAGAACTAGATGCTAACGCAGCTGCTAAAAAAAGTCAAGCTGACAGAATTATAGCTGTTAGAACATCCATTGCGGACAAACAGATAGCTGAAAATAACGCAGCAATAGAAAAGGCTAAGGACGAGCAATTTAACAGGGATTTAAGAGAAGCAGGCACAGCAACGCAGAAAGATGCTCTTCAAAAAAAACAGGCCGAGTTCACTGACTTAAAAAAACAACTCAACGACGCTA
>CAYYYJ010000031.1:9108-10648 GCA_964476045.1 uncultured archaeon
AACAGAAACCCAACCCCCTGACCAAGAACCTCCAGCCCCAACCTCACGAAAAGCAGGGACGCTATATGAACCACTGCCTGCTGAAGCCCCTCCTTCTGGCGGAAGCGGTGCAGTGGGAAAGCTTGCAGACACAATAGTTATAGGGTCCCAGGCAGCCCAGCAGAAAGGGATCAATACAGTTGCAGATTCCCTGCGATCATTCAATGAGGCAGCTGGAACAGTGACCCAGGCAGGCCTTGCAGTATGCAATATCGCTGAAACAATGTTTGCAATCCACTCTAAAATAGCTCAAGCGCTTTCACAAATGGAGCAGTTCAGGATCTGCACAGACATCCAGCTCAACTCAATAGGCACAGGCGCCTGCAACGGGGATGTCCAGGACCCTCAGGCAGCAGCTTCTGCAGCCCAGGGCTGTGTGAGCAACCTTGTATCCTGCAACAACTTCATGGACAATGCAGGCTCAACCCTCCAAAACATGAACCAACAGCTTCAAACAAAATCCCAGCAATTTGAAGCGCAAGCTGCTAAAGGCCTTAGAATAGACTTTTCAATGAACGCCCGCAATGTTGACACACAACAGGAATTCAACAGGGCAAATGAAATCTGCGGCAGGGATCAGATCCAATTTATTTTCGGCGGTGGAAACCCAACGCAATGCGGTTCTGATTGGGACATAACTTACACAAAATCGATAGATGAAATCTCCTCTGTAGAAAAAGTGAGGCAATATCTTGGTGAAGCGCAGTCAGAGCTGTCAAACCTCCAGGCTGAGTCTTCCAACCTATTATCCAAAGATCCAGCTCAGGTAAGTGAGTCAAGGAACAGGATAAAGATATCAGCATCCCTGCTTTCTGCAAAAGCCGGCAAAATAAAAGACAATAGCCTTGGAAGCGGAGCAATACAGGCATCAGCAGACCTCATGGTCTCTTATGCATCCCAGATCGTAGAAGCAGTCGATAGAATTACATCCACTCAGCTCACAAGCAAGCTTGATGACATAAGAAGCGAGGCTGGAAGAATAGGCAGCAAGATAAACAGGTCACAGACAGAACAGCCAAGGAGCCTCAAACAATTCTTTGATATCGGCTACACAAGCTTTGACTGGAAGAATGCAGCTTCAGTCTTCAACATCGGCGAGCCTGCTGATGGGATATATACATTCAGTTTAAAATGCCCGAAAATACAAAATGTAAATCCAACTTACACAGTAACTTATACATCAGACTGCGACAAACTCAGAAGGTCTGGCCTGCCAACAACGCCTAAAGACATTACAGCTGATCCAGATTCTCTTGCAGGGATCCCAACAGAAAAACTGGGCCTCCAAGTCACAGGTGTACAAATAGTTGAAACGACAGGAAAAGTCCCTGCAAAAGTAGCTCGTGACAAAGACGCTGTGCCAGCTGCCGTCATCTGGAAAACGACTGATGTTTTCCTCGTCCTGGCAAATGGCATAAAAGCCACAGCTGACGATATAGTTGTATGCTCTGTAACCGGCGCTGGAGTCAACGAGCAGGTTAATCCAGATGAAAAGGAAATA
>CAYYYJ010000032.1:0-1706 GCA_964476045.1 uncultured archaeon
AAGCAGATATAAATACTTTACTCACTTTTTTTGTATATTTATTATAATAATTCTTATAAAAGACTAATCAAAAGGGCTTCTTTCAATGTCAGCCTCTTCCGAAGCAATGTAAACTAGCACACCTATGGTAGGAACTAGATGTTCTACACCTCTCGGTGTCCCTAAATTGTGATCATTGCATGTCCTTACTCTCACAGAAGGCTCTTCCGCTCTCAGGATTCTCAGATAGCCGAAAACCCTAGGAGGATCACCTGAATTCATCGTCTCTAAAAACCTCTCTCTTTCGGGTTGAGTACGTGTTCCTAAATATCTACCAAACCCTTCAGTATATCGGACTCCAACTTCCACTAAGATGTTCGATGGCATAGGATACTTAATGGCAAAATAAGTTTAAATTCTAGTATTCCACTCGTGTGCTTCGCACATCTCTTGAGCAAGCTCAAGACAGTGTATTCACTTGTGGTCTTAAATGGTTGAAACTGGTCTTGGATAAATTGTTTGAAGACCAGTTTCGTCCCTTTAGGAATACAACAGTCAAAATCGTGTCTCGTAGACACGAGATCTTGAACGCCAGTTCAAGAGATGTGCGTTCATCTCTTGTGCCGACGCACAAGACATCTCTGCATCTTTCGCATAAATAAGAGATGCAGAACCGCATGCTCATAAACATGCCGCTGGTCAATAGCCAGCGGTTTTTGACTTCTTCACATCTCTCTAACAGTCTCTATCCCAAGAAGCTCGAGACCTTTTTCCAAAACCAAAGAAACAGCCTTAACAAGAGCTAATCTAGCTGCCCTCAATTTCATGTCCTCTATAAGGACTGGATGCAAATGATAAAACCCATTAAATAACTGCGCCAGTTCAAAAAGATATGTAGTGATCTCATGTGGTGAATAAGAGTCAGCAGCCTTCTTCACAATTCCCGGGAATTCCGCCAGTTTCTTCAGGATATCTATCTCAGCTTTTTCTCTCAAAAGGGACGCATCAAATTTCCCAAGCTTTGATTTACCTAAAATACTTGCCGCTCGCACAAAAGTGTACTGCAAATAAGGCCCGCTCCTGCCGTTAGTGTCCATTGCCTGATCCCAGTCGAATTTAATCGGCTTATTATTCTCAATATTCAGCATCGAATATTTGATAGCAGCAAAAGCAATTTTCTTTCCAATATTTTTTTTAGATTTCAATTTCGGATTTTTCTTATTTATTTGGTCTAAAGCCATCTTCATCATCTCATCCCTAAGGTCCTCATACAAGATAACATTCCCTAATCTTGAGGCCATTTTGCCTTCTTTTAGAGTGACCAACCCATGAGATAAGTGATGATGCTCCCCTTTAGCCAAGCCCAGTAGTTGATAGGTTTTGAATAACTGCTTGAAATAAAATTCCTGTTCAGATCCCACGACGTAAATATATTTGTCAAAATTCCCGAGGTTTGCTTTCAACTGTATCAACCCAAAATCTTTTGTAGAGTAAAGGGCAGTCCCATCCGACTTCAGTAGCATGAAATAGCCTAGCCCATATTCTTTCAAATCGATGCCCAACGTCCCTTCACTCTCAATTATCCTGCCTTCTCTGCGCAGTTCTCTAACAAGCCCTTTGCCCGGCTCCTCGCAGAGGCTTTCAGGTATCACATGGTCAACCTTGATTTCCATTTCCTTTGCTATTTTTTTGAAGCACGCATAACACATTTCCCTGAATTTTTTCCA
>CAYYYJ010000032.1:1806-4894 GCA_964476045.1 uncultured archaeon
ACAGCGTTCCTGACATGGCCTATATGGAAAGATTTGAACGGGTTTGCCTGATAGACATCCATGATTAAATTTTCTTTTATTTTATCAGAGCCATACTTTGTCTTTTCTTTGATTATTTCTTTTAAAACAGTCCCGCCAACCTTGCTCCAGTCAATATAAAAATTCACGTAAGGCCCGAGGGCTTTGACCTCTCTGACATTCTTTATTTTCAGTTTTCCAGAAAACTCCCGCGCAATCTCAACCGGGTTTCTCTTAAACTCCCTGGCAAGCTCAAAACAAGGCAAAGAAAAATCAGCGTCTATATTTTCAGGCGGCTTCTCGAGTTTCGGGTTTTTGACTCCCAGTTTTTCAAGTTCTTTAGTTATTTCAGATTTTATAGAATCCATAAACTCTATTAGAAATAGATAAATATAAAGCTGGTAAAATCAAGTTCCTGAAATCAATTTCATATTTTTGAAGTTAATTTCAAATTGAAGATAAAATAAATAGGGAATAGAATCAAATTTCCACCATCAACTTGTCCCCTTCAACCTTCACTTTGTAACAAGATAGCTTTCCAGCTGGATTTGTTTTGCAAGCTCCTGTAGAAACATCGTACTGCCAACCATGCCATCCGCAAGTTACTGTGTTACCGCTCAGAGCACCTTCACCTAAAGGGCCTCCCCTGTGCAAACATGTGTTGTCAACTGCATGGAATTTTCCATCTACATTAAAAACTGCTATTTGTTTTCCCCCAGCCTTCACTGTTTTCCCTTTTCCCGGTTTTATATCAGAAACCTTTGCTACTTCAACTGCTCCCATAAGTACCTCTTAGAACAGAACTTTCTGTCCGATTTCTAATAATTGGAAATTCAGGTTTTAAAGCTTGCCTATACTGCCTAAAATCTCCCTATGCAGCTTCCCGTTAGTCGTCAGGATATCTTCTTTAGCCAAATTCCACCTGGCCCCTTTAAAATCAGTAATTTTTGCCCCAGCTTCTTCCGCAATCAACGAACCTGCAGCCACATCATACGAATTCGCATTGGATACCTCAAAAACATCTATCCTTCCAGCAGCGAGATAACAAAGCTCCAAAGCAGCTGCACCAAACTGCCTTGTGTGGCTTGAAAGTATTTTCAGCTTCGAAAAAATCTTTATGCCCCTCTCAACAAACTCAGGCTTCCTCCCGCTGTGGCAAAACCCGATAACAGAACTCTTAATATCTTCTACATTAGAAACCTGGATTTTATTTCCGTTCAGAAAAGCTCCCTTACCCCTTTCTGCCCAAAATAGCTCATCCAAAAACGGCGAGTAAACAGCCCCAACAACAACCTCATCTTTCTTTGCAAGAGCAATCGAAACATTGAAAAACGGGTTCTTTATTTTGTAATTAGTTGTCCCATCTAACGGATCCACAAGCCACAGAAAGTCAGATTTTTTCTTCTCCTCCCCCGCCTCTTCAGAGAGTATACTGTAATCAGGGAATTCTTTTTTCAGAACATTCAAAATCACTTTCTCTGATTTCAGATCGACTTCGGTCACAAACTCCTTCCTCTCGCCTTTCTGCTTCACAGCATATTCTTTATTGAAATTCTCCAGCAGAATTTTCCCAGCTTCCTTCGCCGCGAATTTTGCTGTTTCGAGTTGTTTTGAGTAGCTCATATTTTAATAATAGATCCATTATTAATAACATGCCTTCAATAAAATACTACAAAGCCCCAGATGTCCAGGATGAAATCTCCAATTTAGTGGGTAAACTAAACCTTTCCCACCTGGACCTCTCGAGAATTGTCTGCATCCGGAGCTTCGGCTCCAAAAGCAGGCGGACAATAGCGAGATGCCACACAACATCCAGAATAGTCCAAGCCTCTCTAGGCATAGGCGCGCATTATATAATAGAAATCATCTCTGAAATCTACGACAAAATGCCTCAAGAAGAGAAAATAAAAACCTTAATCCACGAACTCATGCACATCCCGAAAAGTTTTGGCGGCGGGTTTCGACATCATGACTTTGTGAATAAGAAGGGTGTGGAGAAACTTTACAAAGAGTATTTGGAGTCGGTTAGTTCTGTTACATAAGCAACCCATAACTTACCCCTACATTATGATGTAAAACCAAATCTTTATAAATGTGTAGGGGTAAGTATAATCATGGTTACAATTAAAAAAAGGCTCATAGGGAACCAGGAGTATTATTACCTTGAACACACAGTAAGGAAAAAAGGCTCTGTGGGAAAAGAAGAAGTTTATCTGGGGAAAAAAATACCAAAGGATATAGAAAATATAAAAAGGGATTTCCTCAGCAACATCTACAAGGAAAAATGGCATGCTGCGCTGGATAAGATAAAAACCGGGTACTCAAAAGAATTGTCCATAATCCCGCAGTCGGCGTGGAGAAAAGAAAAACAGACGTTTGCAATAAAGTTTACATATAACAGCCAGAAAATAGAAGGTTCAAAATTAACATATAGGGAAACAGCTGACCTTCTCGAAAACGGAATAACACCAAAAAGCAGGCCTATTAATGATGTAAAGGAAGCTGAAGCCCATAAGAAAGTTTTTTATGAGATGCTAGAATACAAGAAGGATCTTTCCCTCCAAATCGTCCTTTATTGGCATAAAACTTTATTTGAAGCAACAAAACAGGACATTGCAGGAAAGATACGGCAGCATCAGGTTGCAATATCTGGGAGCAAATTCCTCCCCCCATATCCAGCAGAAGTTTACCCGCTTCTGGAAGAGTTTTTCAGCTGGTATAAGAGGGAAAAGGGTAAGCTTCATCCAGTTGAACTGGCAGCCCTTACACACTTAAAGTTTGTGACTATACACCCGTTCTCTGATGGAAACGGCAGAGCCTCACGGCTGTTAATGAACTTTATACTGAACAGGCACAATTACCCGCTTCTTGACATACAGTATGTGAATAGGTCAGCCTACTACAATGCCCTTGAAAGGTCCCAGACAACAGGCAACGCTAATATTTTCTTGGTCTGGTTTATCAAAAAATACATCAAGGAGAATAATAGATACGTGAGAAATCCGGCTAAACACTAGGGCTGCATAGAACCTTCACGCACCACGATGTTGTGAACAGGAAGGGTGTGGAG
>CAYYYJ010000032.1:4994-8813 GCA_964476045.1 uncultured archaeon
TACTACAAAGAGTTTTTTGAGGATGTCTGGAAGAGCGCAAAACCTCTCTAGTATCTATTTTCAACAGACAAGAAGTGCAGCCGAAATCAGAGCTTTATCAGCTGCATTATTTCCTTTTTTATTTTTTCCTTGTCAGGCAGTTTGAATGTCAAATACATCTGCAGCTTCCCCCACTCAGAAAAAGATTTGTCAAGTTCCTCGACAAAAGCCTGTTTACTATACTCTTTTTCGTAATAAGCCAGTTTTTTATTGACAAAGCCGAGGTTTTGTTTCACCCCCCTTTTAAGGAGGAACCAGAAGTCGTATATATCCCGTGCCCTGTTCCTGGAAAATATTGCCCTTATTTTTTCTGCAAAAATCTCTTCTTCAGGCATAACGAGAGTGATATAGGGTTGTATGTCTTTGTATAGAGGCACAATTTCCTTGGCTTCTGGAAAAGAGAGTGTCGCCTCCCTCTTGCTTATGTCGATATGCAGGGAGGCCATGGTTTTATCAGAACCTTCGTATAAGGGCCCGCTTAGCCTGAACCTGAAAGAGACTGAGATGTCATTTTCCTCTTTTGTGAATTTGCATTGTATTCCGAGCGTAGCGAATTCAGCCTTTATAGTTTTCATCAAATTATCCAGGTTTATTTCTGAGATTTTTGTGAAGTCCAGGTCTTCGCTAAACCTGTTCAAACCGTATGCCTTTTGGAGGGCTGTCCCGCCTTTAAAAACAAGGTCTCTGGCTGTGTGCCTGGACAGGATAAGCAAAAGCAGGTGCTGCAGATAATCTTTTTCCAGCTGGTATAAATTAAATCCGATTACATTTTTGTACTCTTCAAGGCCCTCTTTTTTAATCATCCAGCACCTCGTTTTCCACCAGCATCCATTTTTTGTTCTTCTTTCCCCCAAAAGCCATTGATGGGTTTAGCTTATCATATTTTTTGTTTATCCAGCCTTTAATCTTTGGATAAATGTCTATTCCCAGTGTTTCGAGCAGATAGCCGAGCCTTTTCAAGACTGCGCTAGACCCTATCTGTTTTCCATATCTCACAACTTTCTCCAGATCTATTTCATTCAAGCATTCCTGGAGAGCATAGTAGGTGTCAGCAATAGAGCAGTACTCAGGCAAGTAAAGGCAATCCAGTATAACTTTCTCTTTCTCTGCCACAAAAACATGTTTTTTCCCTATTAGTTCCCTTGTATACCCGAAAAACATTCCACTTTTGATTTTAATGAACTGTATTTTATAGCCTCCGAATTTCAGGCCCTTTCTCTGTTTCAAGACAGCGACAGCCAGGTAAACTGGGATCTGGGTTGTAAGGTTATAATATCTGATCCCAGAAAAAAAAGAAACATATGAAGGGTAAACCACATTGGAGGCGAGGGAAAAAGGGTCTATTGAACTTAGGATGTATTTGTCCCTTTCGATTCTGGCCACAAGGCCTTTCCTTTTCAGCCTGTCCATAAACAAAACTGCGTACCTTTTGTTTTTGCCTATAATTTTGGCTATGTCATTTATGCTGAACACAGCCTTCTCGCTGTTTTCCATGAATTTTACCAGCTCGTAAGCTTTCATATGTCATTATTGTCCATTTGTATATATAAACTTTCGTACTATCCAGAATATCAAAAAAGATAGTTACAATAATACAGAAGTTTAGAAGACACGGGTTTTTCGAGGATGTCTGGAAATCAACAAAGTTTCTCTAGAAAAGCCTCCCGCTGGAATCTTCAGACTGCCTTATAGCAGGGATTGCGCTTGCAAACGGCATAAATACAATAGTCACAAAAAATGTCAAGGATTTCCAGAGGATAGGTGGGATAAAAGCGAGAGTTACTAGAAAGGCCTCTGCTCCCGCCTTAACTTCATCATCGATGGTATATTCCCAGTATACTTCAGCATGTAAGAATAGAAGTTTTCAATCTCCTGTTCAGACATCCTGGCAATATTATCTGCTTCAATTATCACAGAGGGGAATCCATACCTGCTGTGCTGTCCTGATATGGAAAGCACAACAGATGCGAGCCAATCATCTTTCTCTTTCTCCATGAAGTCAACCCGTATAGGCTTGTCCATTTTTGCAGTCTTCAGGTAAAAAGAATAAAAGTTCCTGAAAACAAAATCCTTCAGTATGGGATGCTTCGCAAAATCGTCAGAATAATCAAACGTCCTTGTCCGCTCGTGTTCGTTCAAAACCCAGAACAAAAAACTCGTATCCCTTGTTTTAGCTAAAACCTCTATCATAGGATTAGTATTAGAATCAATTGGTTTATTCAAAATATTCTTTTTCACAAGGTCACAATACCTCTCATTCCTGCTGTCCTCCACAACTCCGGCCAGCAAAACTTTATTCTCCTGGCAGATCTTGTAAAGTTCCTGGTAGGAAGCCATAAGATCTTCATAATCCTTGTACGTAAGCGAATTCTGTGAAGGCTTTGTCGCATAATGCGGAACAATAGACCCATCCAAAAGCAGGATATCCGGAGCAAACTTCTCAACAGCTTTCTTCGCAGTCTCTATCTCCAGCTTCTGCCTCACAATAGACGCATAATAAGCATAATCTATGTCAGAAACAGATTCCAGTGTAAATAGTCTAGGTGTCGGGTTTTTGGATGGAAAATAATTCGCATTTGAAATTTTTCCATTTAAAAACTCAAAACTTACAGCAGCTGCCCGCGCCAAAATAAAATCAAACCCATGGAAAGACTTCTTCACAATTCCGCCATCTATCCCGGCAATTTTAAGTTTATCTATATTAGCAGGCTCAGCTTTTTGGACCAGGCTTATCTCTTCTCCCATCCCCCTCAAAACTTTAGCAGCCTCCATTCGGGCAATCTCAGCTGCCCTTATATTCTCGGCCAATTTCTTGATCTCTGGGATTAGGAGTTCCATAATATTAATTTGAGTCAGGTAGATGGCCCGCACCTTCTATTTGTCCAGATTGTCTAGCGGGCTTTTTATGTTTTTTATTGATGCCTGCGATATTTGTGTGTAGATCTGGGTTGTTTTTATGTCAGCATGCCCAAGGAGCTTTTGAATTATCCTTAAATCAACCCCGCTTTCCAGAAGATGGGTTGCAAAACTATGCCTTAATAAATGCGGGTAAACTTCCTTTTGTACTCCAGCCCTCTTTGCAGAATTTTCAACAATTGCCTGAATAGTTGCTGTTGTTAATTTTCCCCCACGATTCGAAGGAAACAATATTCCAGAATTGTCTAGTTTGCAATAATTCTTAAGCTCTTCTTTTGCACTTTCCGGAATCTTGACAAATCTGTCTCTTTTCCCCTTTCCCAGCTTAATATGAATTAAGTTCTCTTCAAAATTCAAATCCTCTTTTTTTAAGTTTACTACCTCACCAACTCTTAATCCACAGCCATATAGAACTTTTAAAATTAGCTTGTGTTTTATATTATCAAGGGAATTAATCATTTCCCTAACTTCTTCCTTAGTCAGAATTTCGGGGATTTTCCTATTCTTTTTTGGCCGGGGGATGTAAACTTTATTTCCCAGAACATTGGCAAAGAAAAATTGAATCGCAAATATATCATGGGTAATTGTTGCTGGCTCCTTTCTCTTTATCTCAATTTGAATATATTTTTTAACTAAATCCTGATTTAATTCCTGTTCTCCGGCGAACTCTAAAAATTTCGCCACAGAATTAATATAACTCTTGTTTGTTTTATAAGAAAAATTTCTTATCTCCATTTCTCTCTTAAGAGTTTCAATCATTCCCTCTTTTTGCATAATTTGGTTAGTAGTTTAATCTTTAAATACTTTTACTTACACATCTTTTGAGTATGTTATCATAAATAAACTTATGATAACATCATGTTA
>CAYYYJ010000033.1:0-8433 GCA_964476045.1 uncultured archaeon
TTTTTTAGTTCAATGATGTTTTTATTCATATCGCAACGCCTCCGCAGGCTGCATATAGCTGAATTAACTTTTCCTTTTTCGTATTCAATTAGCCGCCTGAAATCTTCAATTAAATTTCCCCTATTATATTATTTGGCTTTCTGTTTGCAATTTTTCTTTTCACTATGGCCGCAGTTGCCTTCTTTGCCCATAAATATTACAGCCAAACCCATAGAGACAGGACAAATCAAAAGGGCGAGAAATGAAAGATAAGCAAACTGTGGGAAGAATATCTTTAGCAGTATGAATAACAAAATTGGCGCAAAACACAATGCCATCATCCACTTCTTATCTTTACAACATCTCATGAACAACCCTCCTCTTTGTCAAAACATTTTTTCTGCTAAATCAACAACAACCCCTTTTCTTCTTTACTTTTGTTTTTTTCCCGCCACCCATACAACACCTCCTTCAACTAATGTTTTCCTGCAAAATCTGTAATTGAGTTTAGCTGTTCTGTTAGATTTCCTTTACCATCGGCGATCAGGATCTTGTCAAGATCTTTGAACACATAATTTTTGTAATCTGGGGTCTCTTTCGCATTCACATACATCTTCACATTATCAGGAAGTTCTAGGCCTAAACTCTCAAAAAATATCCATAAAGGGGCTCCTGTCGCATGCATGTGCAGGACATCGCCTGTTTTTTCAGGAGCAGGCGCGCCTGAATCCACATGCATAAAACTGCTTACTGAAAGCCCTTGTTGCATCCTCGCCATATGGTCTTTTCCAGAAAAATCTGTGGCTTTGCCATCGAGATAAATTTTCCAGTCAGCATGTATGTGAGCTGAACCTAAAATGCCCATTGTTGATTTCGGATCCATATTGCACTGCATCTGCCCGCTGTCCATGCACATTTCAACAGGCATCCCGCAGGCATCGCATTTCCCATCGCCGTTTTTATCCATCATTTTAATTGCGAGTTTTTTATCAAAGTCAGAGAAACTCATTCTAGACGTTCTTGAGTCATCACTTGGATTTTGGATTTGGTACCCTGCCGCCTGAATCTCATTTATTTTGGATTGTGTTGTGATAAATAACCCTGCCGATACCAAGAATAGCAGCACTATCAGGCTCAAAAGAATTACTGAATTAGCCATATATTTTAAACTACCTTTTAGTCTGGCCTGCCTTAACCGCGACTTCCTGACCTGTTGTCAGGTCCTTATAGCCCCCAAAAATCTGCGGATTGCGTATGACAAACCAGCCATCGTTCTCCTGTGACCCTACTTGAGCAAACGCAGTTGAAAATCCAGGGTAATCAGCAGATTCTCCTGAAAGCAAAAGTGTTGGCGCTTTTTCTATTTTATACTTATTTAGGGTTTCTTTGCCCTCATCAGATGATATGTCAATATTTTTTTCTTCTGCCACAGTCAATCCAATAACATTGCTTACTATATTTCTCAGGCTAGACACATCATAACAACTCTTGCATGAGCTATCGTTCAAGTAAATTGCTTTAACTAATCCCTTTATCTGGCCTGAGGCAACATCTTTGTACGGAGGAGATGGCACTTCTATAGCCAGTAAGCCTTCCTTTTCCTGTATATCAGATGTCTCCAGAGCCTCCTTAACTGAAGGATATTCAAGTATATTCTTTGATAAAACTACTGCCGGGATTCTCTGTATCCCAAGTTTTTTTATCAGGTCCTGGGCTTCTGAAGTTTTGTATTCTATTGTTTTTTCTTGGGCTAGGGCGACCCCCTGAGCTTTCAATCCGCTTACTAAAGAGAGGAGTCCTTGGCATTCTTTGCAAGAAGAATCTATTATATACCACAGTGAGACTCTCCCTAAAACTTCTTTTGTAGATGGATTCACATAAGGCGGCAATATGTTAGTGTAAACAACGGAATCTTTTCCTGAGGCAGATTTGGTCTCCCATCCGCTTTTCCAGATATTTTCTATGCTAGGTTTTTTTATCTCGCCAGAGATTATGAGTGTAGGCAGTTTAGTTATCCCCAATCTAGAAACCAATTCTTTTCCCTGATCAGAATAAGGATCGACACTCTCTTCTTTTATCACATTAACGTTTTTTGATTTCAAATCGTCCAAAACCTTCT
Source organism: uncultured archaeon (assembly GCA_964476045.1). GTDB lineage: Archaea > Aenigmatarchaeota > Aenigmatarchaeia > QMZP01 > JACQNV01 > CAYYYJ01. The sequence continues at coordinate 2,099 of CAYYYJ010000033.1, forward strand.
CGATATTAAAACAATCAGTGCACGCAGAATCCTTCAATTTTATAACCTGTATATCAGCTGGCCTTGCATCCTCTTTTGCCTTTATTGTATTCGCTGAGATCTCCTGAGTCTTGCCTGTAAGAAGAACAAGGTTTAAAGCTGAGATTAGGACAATTACTGCAATCAACCCATACAAAATTTTGGGATTCATGATTTCACTCCATTTTCACAGCTTTTTTAGTAATCTCCAAATTACAGCTATTGTTTTTTCTGCACCATTCTTCACATTCCTGGGCTGTATCCTTGTCCCTGTAAAGGAATTCACAAATTTCACATTTGTAATATTGGTTATTTTTTGATGTGATTAAATCTACCATAACCTAAAAAGTTGAGTTTAAAAAAAATAAAACCCAACAAATTTAACATCCGCCTACCATGCTTGGCAAGTTCTGTAGACTGCCGCCTGCTGACGATCCACTTGTTTTTGCAGGGGATGATACAGATTTTGTTACAACTGCGCCTCCGCCTGATGTGCCGAGTGCCGCGAGTTGGACTGTCTGCAATCCCACTGTCACCAACAGAGCTGCTATCAGAATGACCAACAGCATACTTTTTTGTTCCATAGTTAGAACCTACGGTTCCGACACCTCCCTTACTATTTTACTTTTAACTAAACTAATTTAAAGTCCCATCTCCTGTGCAATCCTTTTCACAGTTGGGCCTGGATACCACAAAGCATACCATCTTGCCATCTCACCGTATATCTCTTCGTCTGAATACTTGTCTCCATAGTTCTGTATAAACCATTTTGCCATTCCCTGTGCTGCTTGCGAATGAGCGCATCCACATCTTGTTATAATTGTTGGCTGTTGAGGGGAGCCGCAGCAATAATCACAGGTAAAAGAATTTATTATCCTATTCCACCTTTCTGTTTGGGCAGAGTCAAGCTGGATAGACTGTCCATTTCCCCAAAGCTTCTGTGCAGTTAGAGGATCATCAAAACTCACGCCAGTCTCTTGGCCGTACCAAGGCGTTCCAGAAGGAATTACGTTGTTTACAAGGTCCTGAACAACATCCCCTGTAGACTGTTTGATCTGCGTTTCACTTATTGTTGGCAAAGATTTCACTATGCTTCTGTAACCAGCTATTCTAGGCTGTTCGCCGGCTGCCACTGGCATCGGTTTGAGCGTTGTCTTGGATCCATAAGTAAAGCCTTCAGACAAAGTGACAGAAGAACCGCCTGAAGACGCAACTGCAAATCCAGAAGCCCCTATCAAAAACTGGTTTGCTATTACGAGAATTGTGATCACAACTAAAGCTGAGAGAAATTTGTTGTTGTCTAAAAGGTTATGGCCTGGCGCTGTTGGGCTCGCAGAAACCTTCTTCTCTTTGGTAGGCTTGACTTCGCATGTAATGCATGTCTTTGTGTAAATGCTATATGAAACCATGTAAAGCGAAACCCATAAGATAAAAAGCCCAATCAGCTGCATAACCCAGACAAAAGAGGAAAGCGCTCCTATCGGCAGAAATGCTAAAGTGGTGCCGAGAGCGACGAGAGTGATCCCCTGACAAGCAGGGCAAGCTGCAGCTACAAATCCGGCGAACAATGCCCCAACACCGCCGAGCCTTGCAGACCCTTTAGAAACTTTGACTTTATACCTCAACAATGTCATCAGGGCAGCTGACATCACAGTTATAGCTGAGATGTATATCCAGTCAAGAAAACCTGCTTCAGACATCCTTGTGAGACCAAAATCAAGTAAAGGGAGCTTCCATAACCCATAAAGAAAAGTGAACAATACTCCAAAAACAATTCCAGCGAGAACAAACGTTTTCACATTCTGTTTTACGATCCCTGCTGAATTTGAGAAAACTTTCCCAATATCAGCTTCTGTCTTGGTTTTCTTAGAATCCATAAGATAATATATCTAAATAGGCTTTAGCTGCTTAAATACTTTTACAAGTTTTGCAAAGCTTAGCCATACTCTATCAAAATCTTGTCGCCATCTGCCATTATATAATTCTCGAAATCTGCGTTTTCTTGTCCATTCACTGTCATTTTTACTTTCTTCCCCTCTGTGTTGCAAGAATCGAAAATGCAGCCCTTATTGAATTTTTTATTCCAGACTTGGAAAAAGAAGCCAAGTTTCATGTTGTCTGCTGTTGGATTATTGTTTTCAAGGTGTATTAACCTTGCCCCATCAACAAGTTCATCTTCATGAGTATGTACAGGTTGGTGTATAGTTGCTCCGAGGCCTATATTCGGTGGTATATTCTGAGCCTGACCATTGATCTTTATAGTAAGCATAGGATGCCAGTGGATAGGGCCTGTTGGTATTTTCGATGAAACAGATGTTGCATTCCCACTTGGAGAAGTAAACTGAGTCACACCATACCCAATTGCTATTATCACAGCCAAAAAAATGCCGTATTTTAAGAATTTCCCTTGTCTCGCAGATTTCGTTCCAGCTGCTTTTTCGGCCCTTTTTTCCTCTTTCTTCTCCATCCTCTGCAAGACTTTCTCTGGGATAACTTTGTCTGTAGAATGCTTTGCAGCTGTATGCTGTTCCAGTGCTTTTGGGTTTCCAAACTCGCTTTCACACTTGTCGCATTTAATCCCCATAAAAATGATATAATTTATTTGTTTTAGGCCTTAAATACTTTTACAGTGTTTGCAAAACTTTAAATAAGGTTCCCCCTATATAGAATATTATAACTATTTTTTCTATTATGGACATTAAGAAAATAGATCTGGAAAAAGAAGCTGTCGGGGTACTCAGCCCAATACAATCACATATTCTCGAACAGCTCTGGAAAAAAGACAAACAACGAGTAAGGCAATTGCACAATAACCTTAAGCATAAGGACATAGCTTTAACAAGCATCGCAGTCGACCTTGACAGGCTATACAAAAAGGGTTTCGTAAGCCGGACAGTTGAGAACGGGCTTGGCGGACCCCATTATATTTATTCTGTGAGCAAAACAAAGGAGGAGTTTCACATGTCTATCCTGGACAACACTGTAAATAAGCTGATAGAAAAGTTTGGCCCTGTTGCTGTAGATTATTTCAACGAGAGGTTCTCAAAGAGAAAATAATATGATTGCATGCGCGCCTTTATTCACAACAGAGACCATGAAATTATTAGCAGTTTCTGTTTCCTTTGTTTTTTCTGGAATATTTCTAATCCTACTCAAAAAACTCAGTTTGTCTTCAAAGCCTAAAATAGCCCTGATCTACTCGCATCTACTGGCCTTGTTTTTCCCGTTTATCTTACTGACAACTAATGCAGGGTGCGCAGCTGTGTGTGCTGCATGCTATACAGACATTTACCAGCTGTTAAGCTTGGCTGTCCCGTCAACGCTTTTACTTAGCACAATTGCCGGATTTGCGTTAATCCCTACTGTATTTATTTATTCTAACAGGAAAAGCGAGATAACAGAAGGAGCCATATCAGACTTTGTAAAATCTTCGTCCAGAAAAATGAAAATAAAACAGCCGAAAATTTACACTCTGAACACATCCAGGCCTGTCGCATTTTCTTTCAAGAATTTCAGGTCAGCTATGTTCTTGTCTGTCGGATTATTCGACATTTTAAAATGGAAAGAAGTCCAGGCCGTGATCCTCCATGAACTCGCGCACATCAAACAGAAATCATCTGCCCTGAAATTATCCACATTTTTGCTTAGAGTGTTCTCGCCGGTTTCCATACTGCTGAAGTTCCAGCACAAGAATACAGACGAAGAGGAGAAAGCTGACTTGGCTGCGATAAGGGTGCAGAAGACTGATCTGTATATTAAGTCGGCTAGGAAGAAATTAATTGAATACGATGAGGTCTGATGTTTTTTAGGATTTAAGATTCTGGTTATTTCTTTTGTATTCCATCGCGCTTTGCAGTAGTTTACTTTTATGGCGCACTATAACTGGGCGTGTAGTTCAAGCATACACTAGGGATGCCCGTAAACAATCCCTATACCGATGCATAATGGGTTTATAAGCATTGTGGAAGTTGTTACTTCAGGGTAGATTATCTTACCACGATAAGTTTAAATACTATAACAGCCATTATACTAACCATGATTATAGAAAGGGTGGAAGCAAGTTCCATCAACGGGATCAAAAAATGGGTTTTCATATTCGGCAGAAGAAAGACCGGGAAAACATTCCTTGTCAGGAATTTCATCGAACACGACGAATATTTCTTTGTCAAGAAAGACAAGGGGATAGTTTCAGGTGAAGCTGATAAAGAAATTGGTTATGAAACATTCATGGAAATAGTCAAAAGGGCCCTTTCTGAAAACAAGACAATTGTTGTTGATGAATTCCACAGGTTAGGGGAAGATTTTCTGGAGTTCCTGCATTACACAGAAAAGAGAGGGAAAATAATCCTGATATCCTCCACGCTGAATTTATCAAAAAAGCTTCTGGGGAACAAGTCTGCGATACTGGGGCTTTTTGCAGAAGTTCCTATAGGCTTGCTGAAATTGCCGGATGTTATAAAAACCTTGAAAAAATACAGGCTTGACAAAAAAAGCTTGCTTGAGCTTGCTGTTTTTCTCAGGGAACCGCTTGCAATAGATTATTTTTCCCCTGGGAAGGATTCAAGGGCAACTATAGTTGACATACTGGCAGGCTCCATTAAAAGCATGCCTGCGCTTATTGGGGAGATTTTTACAGAGGAGGAAAAAAGCAGTTCTTCTGTTTATGAGGGGATCCTCAAAGCTATTGGAAGCGGGCATTATGTTTCTACAGAGATCTCCAGCTGTTTGTTTTCAAAAAAGCTGATAAAAAAAGATGACCCGAGCATTATACAGCAGTATCTCCTTAACCTTGTTGATTTCGGAATAATCAAGAAAATAAAAGTGTACGAAAAAAACAAATTTGTTTACAGGCATGTTTCGCCTTTGGCAAGGCTCTATTATTACGCTGAAGAAAAATACAATGTCTCTGAAAGGGCTGTGAACAAAGCTGAAATTGGAAGGGTTGTCGATGAACTCCTGCCAAAGATTATAGAAGACTCTGTGAGGGAATTCCTTGCCGAACTTCTCGGCCTCGAGGAATGCGTATATGAAACAAAAGGCTTTGACATAGACGTCTGCCTTCTAAGGTTCAAAAAAATAGACACAGCGGCTGAAATAAAATGGAAGGCTATTGTGGGGAAAGAAGAAATTTCCAAGGCAGCCGAGAATTTGGGGAAAACAGGCTGCAAGGAAAAATTCCTTTTTGTGCCAGATAAAAACAAGGTTAGCACGGAAAAAATAAAGGTTGTTGATATTATGGATTTTTTAAGCGATTGAGGGTTAGCAATTATAGTGATATTCAGGGAGTTCTACAAGGGTTTGGACAACAAAAAAATAGATGAGTCACTTGAGTTTGTCAGAAAGGCCGGGATAAAAGAGATAGACATGGACCATCCGCTGGTTAATTTGTTTGGCTGAATAAAAAGGTTAATTGACAACTGGAATTGAAATTCCTTTTGGATCTGCGCCAAACTTCTTGGAAAAATTAACGATAGTGAATCCGATGAGTTCTTTGGTTACAGTGTTATATCTGGCAAATACGCCGTCCTGGACTTCTTCTCCTTCTGCTTTCACAGGCTTGCCGAAGCTGAGGTAAACCACGTCAGCTTCCTTATCGTAACTAATAAAGATCTTCAATTTTTCCATAAATACATTCCTTACCTGAGATTCTTATTTTACCTTTTCCAACAAAGAGTGCTGTAATCACAAACCCGCCGCCGTTTAAATGGCGAACAACTACCAAAAGGTTTTTGGAACCAACAGGGGTTTTCTCAAAGTATTTACAATAGTGGTAATCGTCTTCTGAAGGATGGTATAAGATAACATCGGGCTGTTCGATACACTCCCTGATTTTTCTAATTTCGCCTTCAAATTCTGGGTGTCTTTCTTCAATGTGCTGTGATTGTGTTGATGTAAGGCGGATTTTCTTTTCGAGTATAGAGACAGCTTCGAAGATGTTATTCATATAATGATATTCGTTTGTGTTTTATAAGCTTTTGAAAGGGCGTATATTATGTTCAGGGAATTCTACAAAGGGTTGGACAACAAGAAGATAGAAGAGGTTTTGAAATCGCGAAGAAGATTGGTCTAAAAGAAATAGATATGGACCATCCGCTGGTTAATTTGCTTCTATAATAGTCAGTTGCTGGCAGGTATGGAAATGCCTGTAGGGTCTGCCCCAAATTTCTTTGAGAAATTCAATTTACCTGTTCACCAGGTGCTTGGTTACTTGTCATAACGATCAGCCGTTGGGATTATCTTCACGGATACTTTCATCAAAAAGCTTGATGCACAGGTCGATTGCGCTCTTTGCGTCTGCTGGCTGTAGATCCGGTAGC
>CAYYYJ010000034.1:0-8096 GCA_964476045.1 uncultured archaeon
CTTCTCCTGAGTTCTAACATACTTTCGACTTCTTTTGAACTATATCCTTCTTCTGCCATATAATCAGATTATTGAAAGCAGGCTACTTAAAACTATTGATGCAACTAGAGAAATTGCATACAACCTAATAGAAAGCTTGCTTCTCTTATCCTTCAACACGCAGTAACAGAAAACTGTTTCTAATAACGAGAGTATAGCTACAAACAACGGGACTATAAGAACTAGCTTGTAAAAGCCTGTCAAAGAGTTGACCTGGAGGGTAAACCATGTGTATAAGGTAATTAGGGTGAACAAGATTCCTGTGCCCAGCCTTTTCAGCCGGCCTTTGAAATTGATATTGCGTTTAATCCCCTGTTTTTTTGCTTTTTTGCCAATAACCATATCTATAATTATAAAGGAGCGAGCCTAAATATACTAAATACTTATTATCCAGCCAGAAAAGATGAAATATGTCAACCTATATCCAGAAAATCTCGATTGAAGGGTTCAAGTCGTTCAAAAGAAAGGTGGCAATCCCGCTTCTCCCGGGATTCACTGTTTTTACAGGCCCAAATGGCAGTGGGAAAAGTAACATAAGCGAGGCAGTTGCTTTCGTCTTTGGTTTACAATCCCGGGCTATGCGTGCCAAAAAAGCTGAAGAGCTTATTTTCCATGGAAGCAAAGCCAAGCAGGGGTCTGACCACGCTAAAGTGCATGTGCATTTCGATAATGGGAAGAAAACTCTGCCGATAGAGGATGACGAGGTTGTAATCTCCAGGAAAATAAATAAGAGTGGTGTGAGCGCTTACAAAATAAACGGAAAGCCTGTGGCGAAGCAGCAGCTTGTTGATATCTTTGCCCAGATTAGGATCACTCCTGGAGGCCATAATATAATACACCAGGGAGACGTTTCGCAGATAGTGGAGATGAACCCTATACAGAGACGTGAGGTTATCGATGAGATCTCCGGCATAGCAGAATACGAAGACAAAAAGCAGAAGGCGGAAAAGGAATTGGCTCAGGTTGCTGAAAAACTGAGGGAAGCTGAGATTATACTCAACGAGAGGATGCAGATTCTGGAAAGAATAAAGAAAGATAAAGAAGCTGCGTTGGAGCACAAGAAATTAGGAGAAGAGCTTGAACTAATACGGGCCACACTTATCTGGAAAGACCAGCAAAAAGGCGAGGAAGAGGTCAGCGAGATCAATACAAGAGCACAAATCCAGCAGAAAGAACTGGCTTCGCTTGAGATTGAGATAAAGGATTTAGATGGGAAACTGGATGACGAAGAAAAGGTAATAGAAAATATAACTTCTGAGGTCCTGAAAGCATCCAACAGGATCGAGGCAACAAAGAAATTTACTCAGGTGAAGTCCGATATCGAGAGGAAACAAGACAGGCTTAGCATGAATCTGCGCGAGATTGAGAGGATAAGGGATGTGATGAGCAGGATTAAAGAAGGGGGCTCACCTTTCCTAAATGAATTGAAGCAATTCAGAGGCGTCGAAGGGACTGTAAGCAGTTTAGTTTCCATTCCTGCGAAATACAATGTTGCTGCTGAAGTTGCTGGCGGAGGGCACATGAATGATATCGTGGTTGACAGCTCTGCGAATGTTTTGAAGTGTGTTAACCACTTGAAAGAGAATAGGTTAGGACGGGCTCGCTTCCTTCCTCTGGATAAAATAAACTCTCCTGCGAAGAGGGATCTTCCCAAAGGCGCAATCGGATGGCTTTCGAATCTAGTGAAAGCTGACAGCAGATATTATAATATAATAAATTTTGTTTTTGGGACAACTGCATGCGTGGATAACCTAGAGAATGCGAAAAGAATTTTTGACAGGGAACGGGCCCGTCTAGTCACGTTGGATGGGGACCTGATAGAAACTGCAGGATCGATAACAGGCGGCTTCTTCAGGAAAAAGGATGACACTAAATTCTTCAAGGACATTGAAAGGATAGAAAAGGAAAATGAGGATCTGGAGAAAGAAATTTCGCAGCTGCAGGTTGAATTCTCCAAACTATCGAAAGATACTGAGAAAACAGAGTCAATCAGCTCTGAAGTGAGGAAGATAAAATTCGATGACAGGATGAAGAAAATAAGGGAAGGGAGAAAAGAACTCTACGAGAAAAGGCTGAATCTCATGCAGAAGCTGAACGAGATAAATATTGAGCGCGCCAGAGTCGAAGCAAGGATGGAGAATACTAAACAGCAATGGGAAAAATACAAAGGATTTGAGGACAAGCTTGGGAATTTCTTAAACCACAAATTAGGGCATCTGAAAGAAAGGGAAAGGACAGTAATAGAGAGGATTAATTCCCTTGGCCCGGTAAACATGAGGGCAACAGACGAGTTCGATTCTCTGATAAAAGATTTCGAAGTTTTCAAGGAAAAGTTTGATAAGGTTGTTGAGGAGAAAAATATTGTCGAGGCTTCTGTAAACGAGATAGAGCAAAAAAGACGCGAGGTTTTCAGCAATGCTTTGAGCAAGGTTTCTAAAGGATTCAAGGAAATATGGATTGATTTAACAGAAGGCGAGGCTGACCTGAAACTAGAGAATCCAGATGATATAAACTCTGGCCTGGTCATCTCTGCTTCTCCAAGCGGGAAGAAGCTCCTTAATCTGGATGCCATGTCTGGGGGAGAGAAGACGCTGACAGCTGTCGCTTTCTTGTTTTCAATACAGAGATACAAGCCCTGCCCTTTCTATATACTGGATGAGGCAGACGCAGCTCTTGACAAAACAAATTCCCAGAAGCTTGGCGAGCTGATAAAGAAACATTCAAAGTACACGCAATTTATTCTGATCTCCCACAACGATGAGATAATCAGGCATGCAGACCAGGTTTACGGGATAAGCATGGATGACGGGGAATCGAAGATCATTGCGGTGAAGCTGCCGGAGAATTAGGCTTTAGTTTTTCTTTCTCTAAACTCTCGAATAGATCCAACAAGACCAAAAATTATATCCACATAGCAATGAATATACTCATCAAATTTTTATCCAAGCCTCCCTTATTTCAAAGGAAGATTTTGATTTGGAAAAGAATTTGTATAACTCCCCTTGATGCTGCTTGGGTATCAGGACAGAGCTTTTACCAATTTTGGTTCCACCAGACTTTTGCAAAAGGCCTTGGATTATGTATTCCTTTTTCTTCCTCACAAGCCTGTAACCAAGCAGATCTCTTGTGAATTTTGACTTGTCTTTAGGCTTTAGTTTTGATATGTCATAGTTTATCAATACACAGTGCTTTGTATTTTCGGGCAGCTCTTTATAGCTGCCATATATGACGAGCCCGTTGCTTATTATTTCTTTTTTGAGGTTAGACCATCTGTCTGCATCTAGATTTCCGACAATAGGTTTTATTATGTTTTCAATACCCCTCAAGACCCATGTATGCTTTGAATGGGAATAGAATTCGTCTATAACAGATTTTACAACAGGTTCGATAGCCGATGGCTTTTGCGTGTCTATGAAAATATCAACATCGCTTTCCTTGTCAAAATCCCCCCTAACAACAGACCCGAAAACAATTATGTGTTCTATGAGTGTTTCGTCTACCTTTTCTATTAACCTTGATACAAAATCGTAAATATACGAATAGATTTCATTTTTTTTCATAATTTTTCTATCTGCCCTATCTGATTCTCTATTATCTTCTTGAGTTCAAAGAATAACCTGACTGCCGTTTCTACATCTTCGAGCTTCATGGTTTTTCCATAACAGAGTTTTGTTGTAATACCTTCTATTGAGACGAGGTTTTGCAGGACCGCAGGTTTTTCCGGGAACGGGAAAGCGAATTTCTCTTCAGCCCTTTTCATTGAAGCAAAAAATCTGTGGTTCACATTAAACCCCTCTGTTATAAGGCTTTTCTTATGGAGATAAAGCTCGAAAAGGTTGGTAGCAGCTTCAGATAAATCAAATCCAACTATTTTCTGGGACTCGAAGAGTTTCTTTTCCCTGATTTTCTGCTTCACGTCGTCTTCAAATACCTGTATTGATTTTTTATGCTCTTCTATAGTTGTCATATGTATTTTGTTACATAATTATACGTATTTTATAACTTAAGTATGTTTTACTATACATAATAATATGTGATAGAATACGTATTTAAATAGGTATAAGGCCTCTTTTTCTAATGGAAATTACTCTGATAATTTATTGAAGAGTTTAATCACGATTTCCGGCTTTAGCCTATACCCAGTGGTTATCAGATTTTCAATTATTTCTTTTGCTTCAGGCTGTGTGATTATTTTCTTGGAAACGGCATTGAGTATTACAGATGTTGTCCAGTAGGTCTCTATGCCGAATGTGCTGGCTATCCTCACGCCGATAGAATCATCAATAATCAGGCTTAATTTTTCGTCCCTTGACAGGATAATTGATTCTGCCTCACCCAATCCAGTGTTTGCAGTTTTTAACAAAGCTTCCGCATCGCGGGCCTGCTTTTCTGAGAGGTTTTTCCTGGTTATCCAACCGCTATCTTCAATATTTTTTGAGTCTGGCATCAGTTTCTGTTTGCCGGCAACAACAGTCTCGTTATAAACAGCATTGGTTATGAAAACTTTCCCAAAAACAGATTTTAAAATGTCGAGCCTTCCTATCCTGCTAAGATGGATGAGCGAAGTTGAATCCGAGACTATCATAAACCAAATCTTTTTAGGTCCTTCTCGAGATCTTTTTCAGAATAACCCAGTAATATCCCTGAATCAGCTGCCAGCCTTAACATTTCATATAAGGTTACATCGGCTATTTCAGCTGCCCTGCCCACTGATATCTCCTCTTTTCTGAGGAGCTCTATGGCCTTGTTTATTTTCCACTCTTTCACAGCCTGGTCCAAAAGCCGTCTTATTACTTCGGACCTGTCGCTTTTCATTTCGTGCCCAATCTGCTTAACTTCTTTCACAAGCTTGTCATCCAGCCTGACAGATATGGTCTCTATCATATGTTTACATTATAATATTTTGTATATATAAGCTTTCACCACGGCTCCTTCTTCACGCCAAGCAAATAAGCCATATAATTAGCAGACAAATGGAATAGCGGTGTGACGATTGCCAGCAGAATAACCCAGCTGATTTTTATTGGTGTCACGAGGCTTGCGAATAAAAAAGCGCCTAAAATAAAATCCAGCTGGTCCACCACTGGGAAAGATTTTCCGCGCTCGAAGCCAAACCTTCTCTTAAAAAAACTTTTTACAATGTCGCCTGTGATCGCGCCGAGGCCGAGCATGAAACCGAGGACAGGGCCCATAGCTGCTACTTGTATGGGTATTGGAGAAAGATCCCATGGAAGGAAATAGAAAGCTAGCCCCATTAAACTGGAAACAAATACCGCAACTACAATTCCTATAAGAGATCCTTCCCATGTTTTGCCTGCTCCGAAGATTGGCCGGCCATCTTTCCAGGTTTTGCCTCCATCGACTGGATGCCTCGACGTGAATTTCGCAAGGGGAGCCAAACCATTAGCTGCATAAGCTGGAATGACTATCCAAAAGGCTTCTACGAGATTAAAAATTCCGAAAATTTCTATAGGCGACATATTTGCTTGTTTTTATTGTTGTATATTACAAATATCAGAATAAATAGGGGCTTGTGGTGTAACGAGGGTTGGATATTGATCAGCTAAATTGGACAGATCAATGTCATCCCTTATAAGCAACACGCTTGGTTCGCAATATACGGGAATCCAAGTGACTCTGGGTTCAAATCCCAGCAAGTCCACTATTTATATAAAGTTAAGATAAAATCATAGATTGCGGGCCCGTGGCGCAGCACCCTTTTTCGGTAAAACCTGTTCAAAAGCGTGCACGGAAAAAGATGCGTATTGGTAGCGCGCTGCACTGATAATGCAGAGGCCCTGAGTTCAATCCTCAGCGGGCCCATATTTATTTTTCCATCGCTTGTATTTATCCAGATTACTAATGTTGCTAAAACCTACTTTCTCCATCCATCTGATAGTGTTCTTCTTACCATTAATGTCTATCTTATAACCGAAATGAGTTTCATTACATCGTTTATCAAAATAACTGGTCTTATAGGAAGTTATTGTTACACCAAACTTGGGTAAGATACACTCAAGTTGAACTATAAGATTCTTACTTTTAGATGCAAATCCTATTGAAGGATAATATTTAATTTGCTTATATTTTCTTCTGAGTGCAATATGTCCATCTGTATCGAATAAGCCACGAATCATTGCTGTCTGTATTTCCAGAGGCATTTCTAACATAAAGCTAGGTATTTTGACATCCTTTTTATTGGCTGGTACTTGCAAGATATTTCTGAAAAAGAGTGCTAAAGCCTTAGAAAAATAAACTAAGTTTACTTCGTTTGTTCTTTGGCTATGAATATAAGGTTTTATGTTAAAAAGTGACTGGAATTTAGGTATTACTACAGGTTTGAAATATTTATTGATATCTTTATTCGAACCTGAAATAGTTACACGATAACCAGTAGTTTTGCACATTACACTACCATCTCCTATAACTATACCCAGAATCTCTGCTAAATCTTCGTTCATTTTGTCTGGCAATATTACTTTTTTCTTTACATCGTTTTGACTAAATTCTATTTCTGAACTATCAAATTCCATATTCAACACTTCTCCTTCCCTATTTAAACCGTTAACCGGAGGGGACGTTTCCGCTATTCCGGTAGACATGAAGAAAAACAAAAAATGAATTCCGCTAGAAATAGCGGAGTCAGAAATATTCGAACTCGTGCTCCTCATTGTCGAATTCCGACAAAATCCAGATTTGCCTATCTGTCAACTCTTCTTCATTTTCAAGGCATATTTTAGCCTCCAATATTTCGTCCAGACTCGGTTTTTCTACTGTCATAATTCCTCCCTTCAGCAAGATGCCACAAAAGGCCGAAACTGATTTGAGAATCTGTTTCCGGTTGTTGAAGCCCTGTGATTTTGACATTGCCTTTTTCATTGGGGAGATTAGGGGTCGAAGAAGGCGGAAGCCTCTCGTGATCCCTTTCTAGAAAATTCCTCCTCAGAGGCAAAACCATTAAGAATGAGCTGAACGAAGTGAAGCGAGTCTTAAGGTTTTGAAGAAGAAATTGTATTTAAAAACCAAGAACTATTAAATCTTGGGCCCATGTAAAACCCTTTTATACCCAAAGTCCAATTAATTTCATGGAAAGGATAATAACTGACCCAAAAATAATGGTAGGCAAACCTGTAGTTAAGGGAACAAGGATATCTGTGTATCTTGTGCTCAATCTAATTGCTCACGGAAAAACAACCAAACAAATAATAGATGATTATCCAGACTTGACACAAGCTGACATAAAGGCTTGCCTTGAATACGCTGCAAGGCATATGCAATATGAAGAAACAAGAAAGCTCGAAGCCTAAATTTCTTATAGATCAGAACATAGGGTTGAAAACAATATATTTTCTTAGAAGTCTCGGATTTTATGTAAAAAGTTTAGCAGATCTGGATCTCAGAGGGAAAGAAGATATCGAGATAGTTGAGAAAGCAAAATCAGAAAACATGATTATAATAACCTCTGATGAGGACTTTGGAGAAATCTACTATTTCTGTGAAGGCGGGAAAATCACCATCATTGTTTTGTACTTAGATGACCAAACATCAGAAAACGTTAATATGGTTCTAAAAACTTTTCTTGAATCCGTTGATTTCGAAGGCATCAAAAACAAGCTAGTTATCCTATATAAAGATAGGATGAGAGTAATAACAAAATAGGCTCCCGTCGTCTAGCATATACCCTCTTCTTTCGAGGAAGGTTGGAAACCGATCCTGACCAATTGGATAAGATCGGTTTCGTCCCTTTAAGAAGAGCCTTATAACCCAGAAGAAAGGAAGTTACAATCCAGTGGGTTATGTATATAGGAACCGGCAAGGATAGGGGATTCTCGTAGGGAACCTGCAGTTAACTCTGCTCCGGTTCATCTAACCCTCCGAGGAGGATTGGAAAAATCCCCTGACACGGGTTCAAATTATACCCTTTTTCTTTTGAAAAAGAAAAAGGTATAACCAAAAAGAAAACAGTTAGTAAACCAATTGGTTCGATATTTGAAAATCCCGTCGGGAGCGTTTTTTATTTTTAAACGGCACTGAACTAGACAGTTTTGATTGAATTT
>CAYYYJ010000035.1:0-7990 GCA_964476045.1 uncultured archaeon
TGGACAGGCCTCAGGGGCTATACACATCGTTTCCAATTAGCAGCCCCCTACGTTTCTTAACAACCTATACCTTTTGTAACTGTTTTCTTTCTGGGTTATAAGGCTCTTTCTTTTCCAAAAGAAAGAGGGTATATTGTTAAACAGTCGGATCTCTCTTGTAACTGCGACCTACTGGTTGTTGCTTAGCAACAGCAGTAGGCACCCCTTATACCAAAGGTACAGGGCGAGTTTCGACTGGTTCAGATACATTCGTCTATGTAATTTAGGATCTGAAGTCATTTGCCGACTGGGATAAAATTAGGAGATAATTCTAAAAATATTCTTTTTTGTTTTTTAATTTTCTCTAGTTTATTTTCTTTAATTAAAGAATTTATACCCTTTGTCATTGTTTGATATTTTATATTTGTTTTTTCCATCAACTTCTTTAATTCAATTGATTTTTCGTTTGTTCTGCACATATCAATTTCAATTGTTCCTTGAGGAGAAACATAAGCTTCAGCATCAAAAAACCCTTGGATATATTTACAGATTATCTCAGGAGCCAATTGCCGCATGTTCTTTTCAAACTCCGTTAAAATAGTTTTGAATGCGTTTGAAAATTCAACACTATCAATTCTGATTTTAACATAATCTGAATGTTTAGAGTTTCTTTTTGGATATTGAAGCGAATCGTTTTGTAGAATTTGTGAAAACTTTTCTGGATTTCCATATACTTCTATTTTGATTTTCTTTGAAGAAAGATCTGATAGAATTTCTACAAGTTTGTTCGCAACATCTGGGGATATGGTATCTATACCTATTCTTCCATAAGTAAAATATCCATCTCCCCTAAAAAATCCAATCAGATATGCTAAATCTTTTTGATCTAAACTTTCAGGATTTTTCATGTTTGGTTCTTTGTGAAGCAGGCTTATCTAACTTTCGAGAGCATCATTCCGGTATTCCGCTATCGAAAGAGAGAATATGCCTGCTGAACGTTTGTAGTCTCCTAATTTTATGTTCCCTAAACTGACTTCTCCCAACACACCTTGGCTTTCTCAGCCTGGGACACCAGTGACGGTTCTTGGTACGGATAAAAGGAATCCTTCCGCGTTCCCTTTTTACGAATTCCAGGAGTCAATCAAATCCTCTAAGGAGGACCTTCCTAATTTCATCTGCTTCTCCTCATTACGAGACTCCACAGATTTCGTTAGTTTACCACACTACCATGGTTGATCTATCCCAAAATGTTAGGAACACGGCTTTGCGTCGCCGCGCGTATCCTTCTAGCACAAGAATATTAACTTGTTTCCCTTTTGGCAAACTCCAGTTAGGATTTGCCTTAGGACCGGCTTCGGCTAGCAATAGAACTATTTACTCTGGCAGTTTTTAATTGATGAGAAAAACCGACGAGATTCATAAACTTCTTTACATTCTCACCGGTTTTTCCAAATAAAATAACACAAACATACATATTTCTATATTCCCAGTACTCTCTTCTATATTCGATATTTAATTCAGCTAACAATTCAGAGATCAGGTTTATAGTCTCTTCTCTCCTTTGAGCTATTATAATTATTTTCTTAGCTTTATTGTACCATGCATCTGCATCAAACAAACCTTGCAAAAATGAACCAGTAAGTTTTCTGTCATGGAGATTGCCCAAAAATTTATTTTCAATAGAATACAGGACATCTCTAATAACCCTCGCATTAACCCTTAGTGTAAATAATTCTTTTTGAGTTAAAGCGTTTTCAGGAAGTTTTCTTAAGTTTATCTGGTTATCAGAAATTTTTAGCTTCCCTGTTAGCTGTTTTACCAAATCGCGGGAGACATCGTTCTTATATCTAATTTCAAGCCTGAAAAGCTGTTCTGGAACATTCAATTTTCTTAGTCCATGAAGAGCTTTCTCGATAAGCTCAATCTGATTGTTGCATATACCATAATTTTTTGGTGTCTCTGAGTTCTCTGTATGATGAAAACCCATAAGCCAGGCTATATCATTATCTACTTCTATCTTATCCGGAAGACATATGTTATGTTGCGATGCTCCCAGACCAATGCTCTCAATTTCTTCTTGCCAATTTACTCCACATTTCTCTTTTAACAAATTTAGTTGGTAAATTGTAAGCCTGCTTTTCAATCTTTTGTATCGGTATATCTGCTGTTTAGTTGCTTTCAGAACAGACATCAACTCTTGGCTATCTCCTGACAGTAAAGCCAAAACTTTACCCTGTTTTAATCTAATCCTACAATCTGGGTGTAATAACCTCCACGTTTCTAGTATCATTAGTTATATATTATGCTACCAGATTTATAAAGCTCTAGTGCTATTAACCCTCAGTTAACGAATCAACAGTCAGAAGTTAATTTGCAAATCAACTTCAACCTTTATTGCTGAGGAACCCTAGCCCCTTAGGTGGCTTGTATATCTCAACAAGCTTCGTTGCTACTATCGGCAAGATTCTTATTTCTGCAAGGTCCACACAGCCTCATGGCCATGCTTCTGCCCTTACAGAACACCTCTCTACACTCCCTTTCGGGATCCAAGGTCTCGGTGACCTGTTTAGTCCCGTCCATTTTCAGTGCCTCTAACCTTGACGGGTCCGCTATTACGCGTTGTTTAAAGGGTGGCTGCTTCTAAGCCAACCTCCCCGCTGTCTGAGGTTAAAGACTCCTTTTATCACTTAACAGATCTTAGGGACCTTAACCTTGGTCTAGGTTGTCTCCTTTTCGAACTACGAGCTTACCCCGTGTCCGGACTCCCGTCTTCTACGATGTTATAGGATTCAGAGTTTGACAGGAAAACTGGACCTTTCGGTCCTTGATTCCCCAATCAGTAACTTTACCCCTATAACTATCTCGAACGAGGCTGAGCTTTGGCTCATTTCCCGAACCCTTTCTACATTTTAACTTACGTTAACGCTTTTTGCAACAGCAAAAAGGGTTATTCGAGAGGAACCAGCTATCGCTAAACTCGATAGGCTTTTCACCCCTAGCCCCAAGTCAACCCAGTGATTTGTTCTCAGCGTGATTTCACCAATTGAAATTCAAACCTTCTTTTGAAAAAGAAGGGCTGAATTGAATCTCAACAAGGGGTCGGACCTCCACCCCGCTTTCGCGGGACTTCATCCTGCTTAGGGCTAGATCGTCTAGCTTCGGGTCTTATCCTTGTGACTTGGGCACTTTCATACCCACCTGCCTTGCAAGCTGCGCAGGTTTCGCTTTCGCTACGGCTCCTTGAATTAGCCTTGCCACAAAAATAAACTCCTTGCCACGTGCGTCAAAACGGACGATATAATCCACACCTCTTCCCTCCTTGCGTTTGGGAGAGTGAGTAAGATCATACCAACTTATAACTGTATGGTTTCAAGCTCTTTTCGTCTCCTTTTACGGATACTTTTCAGCTTTGCGGGTGTATTGCAGAATCAAATTATCGAACTTTTCCTTTTTTTGGCCTCTAAATAATCCTAATGAATGTAATTTTTTAGTTTCTGGGTAAGAAGTTGTCAGGATTTTATTTTTGTATATGTGAAAGTTTACATTGTATTTCTGAAAAACGTCTTTTACATCCTCTAACAATTGCCTGCTATTTGAACCAAATCCAGACTGGATTATATTGCCTGATAGCGTCGAATGCCCATCGAAGTTTATGACTTCTTTTGAGAATTCGAGTTGCAATATTTGTAAAGTCTGTTTATCTGCGTTTCCAAAAACCCTTTTATCATTTGTTTTAAAGATCTCAGGCATTTTTACAATATCACATTTAGGCCCTATAGGGAAATCAAATATCCTTGTTAAGTATCTAGATATGATCTGTTTATTGGTCCAAGTATAAGACATCTTCCCCTTTTGCATTAAAATCGGCTTAAACCCAAAACAGGTCTCTATCCAATTTCTGGCTTCCAAGACATTCTCTTTTTCCTGGTCGCCCAAATCCCATCTCGCTGATAAGGGCCCTTTGTTTTTTGCCCCGTTTAAACACCCGTCTGCAGCATGGGCTCCACAAAGTTTAGCAAGCTCTGGTATTAGAAATTTTTGAGCCCTTAGTTTTTCACTCACCCTTCCGCATTGAAGATAACTTATTGAATTAACGATCTCTTTGTGTTTATCAGTATACTGAAGGCCATTCAAGACGAGTAGTTTCTTCAACACCCATAAAGGTATCGGATGCCCATCGTTGTAGTTTTGGTTAAATCCTCTCCAATTTTGGATTGATGCGGGATTTACTTCAAGAATTTCGTTTGCAAGAACTCTATAACTTATTTTATTCCTCTTTGTGTAATCCTCGCAAAGCTCATTAAAAATCTCATTTAACAAATGCCCGCCAACACCTCTCACAGACGATTTTTCAGTATCTTCTGGATGATGTAGTTCTAATAGATCTATTAGAGGCCAATCCATACTAGTGCACTATTCTATTTTATGCGGTACTAGTATAAATACCTGACTCTGCAATACACATTCCGTCGCCGTACTAATGCGCTATCGGACTCAAATTATATTTAGAATTAGGGGTTACTGGCCCCCACGTTTTCGCTGGATATCCGACCAGCAATACTCTGGATACTTGGTATCATCCTTCTAACCTTCTCTTACCGGGCTATCACCGTCTCTGGCGCCGCTTTCCAGCAAACTTCAGATCGGTTAGTTAGGCAGAACCCAAGTCCAAACCCCACATCTCCATATGGTTACCCATACGGATTCGGTTTGTTCTGTTCCCTTTTCGATCGCCTTTTAGCTATTAGAGTAACGGCCTCATTCAGTCGAGAAGCTTTATCTGGATGTTTAAATCCTATAAGATTTTTGAAAACTAAAATAGAATCACTTCGAATATGAATCTCAAATCTATTCTTTTCTGGATATAAAAAAACTCTGTGTTGAAGGTTAATATCTGAAAACAATTTTGATATATCGGATACTAATATCTGGCTACTCACTTTAAACTCTATTAAAGGGTATGTGTATATTTTTCCAGCTTTTTTATCTTTTCTAAAAACTACACTACCCTCGCCATCAAACAGACCTCTGACCAAATCTATTTTATAGTTCAGATCGTCGATTACGGGAAAGCATGCATTTTTTGTTTTGTCTCCACAAGGTATTAGTTTTGAAATCTTTTCCCAGACTGCTTTTTTATAAGTACTTACATAAAAACAGTTTGCTTTTGGATGTTTTCTCACAAACGGTTTTATTTCAAACTCGTTTTCAACCATCTGAGCAATCTGTCTAGCATAAGTTTCTGAGCTGTCTGCCATAAAATCTGTTTGATATCTGTATGAATTAGGACCTCTCTTGTCGGCGTAACGATAAACACCACCGTCTGCTAACATCAGCCCTACCAGATAAGCTTCTCCTGACTTCATGATATATTGTTGGCTGTTACGCTAATATTTACTAAGGGAATCGCTGTTGCTTTCTTTTCCTGCGGGTACTAAGATGTTTCAATTCCCCGCGTCTCCTCTTACAGATTGCTCTGCAAGTAACTTAATGGGAGGTCCCATTCGGAAATCCTAGGTTCAATGGTTGCGTGCCACTACCCTAGGCTTTTGGCAGCTTGCCGCCTCCTTCGTCGGTATTTGAGCCAAGCTATCCACCACACAGCGTAGCATCCTGTGTCTTTTGTCAGGAATCTAACTCACCTATGATTTCATATAAAGAGCATCATTTGGTGTTCACGAATTCATCACGAGTTTGGCTCGCTAATTCAATTGACCTACATTCACACACTCTTCTCAATTCAACCCTCCAAAAAAATGGAGAGCATCATTTTGTACACCAAAGAAAGGGTGGAAATAGACCTTCTATCTGATTGAACAAAGATCTATTTCGTCCCTCTTAAATTGATGATCGTGATGAAGGAATACTAAAACAGAATCAGCTACTAAAGACATAGATACCTACTCGTCTCTTGCTGCTAACTACACTTGTCACTAATGTAGCTGACTCTGACAGCTTCCAATGAATAACTAAGATATGAAATCTTAGTCAGTTAAATACTATGGACCCGACGGGACTCGAACCCGTAGCCTCCTGCTATTCTGTTTCTAAGCCGTGGAAGGCGTAAAAATTTCTGAACCGAAGCGAACTTCAGCTGGAAACCGATCTTCAGATCGGTTTCGACCCTTTACGCCTCCTTTTTGGCTTAAGCCTTTTTCTTGAAAAAAGGCTTACTGCAAAGCAGGCGATCTACCAGTTGATCTACAGGCCCTGTATCTCTCAATTATTGTTCAGAGATATATAAAAGAACCTGTAAATCGTTTTGTGATTCATTGAAATATATATAAGGAGGTGATCCAGCCCCACGTTCCCGTAGGGCTACCTTTTCGTCAAACATCAGCAAAGTTTGTAAATATTAGGATAGGATTTTATTTTTATCAATTTTTTATCAACTACGAGTTTATTTAATGCGCTATATGCGTTACTTTTTGGAACCTTAAAATTTTCAATTACCTGTCTTAATGTGACTTTTTGATTGTCAGAGATAAAATTTAGAAACTGTTGTCCGCTAATAAACGTTTTCCGGGAAAATGTTTCAAGTATCAAACTAAGGTCTTTTATTTTCCTAGGAGACACAAATCCGATAGTTTCAGAAAATTTCACCAAATTCTGATAATATTTGTATCTTCCTAAAATTTCAAAGATGTAAAAATCTTGGTTTTTTATTAACCTGAATTTGATTTTGCCGTCCTCGAGGAACCTTTTAATGGCTTTACTCACCAAAGTTCCTTTTTTATCCTTTCTTTGCCATAAAACTATGTTTCCAGCCAAATCAACCGAACCTTCAGCATCAAACAATCCTCGCATAAATCCGGTTGTTGGATTGTCCAATTGGTCTCGAATCAGGTTTTTAAAACAATTTGCAAAAGTTGTTGAATTAATGCCCAATTCCACTGTTTCAACATTCCTTTTGTAGCCTTTTCTGTTTTTGGCCAACAACCTGATTTTAAACTTGGTTCTATTGATTCCGAAGCCCTCTTGGAAAATTTCTTCGCAGTTACGGATTATCAGTCTGTCATTGTTGTAAACCCTGACATATCTGTCTGAAACGTCTCCGTCCCCAGCGATAATTCCAAGAAGCCAGTTAATTTTATTTTCCGGCCTTAGATTTTTCTGAAAATTTTTAGTTTTCATGTTTGGTTCTTTGTGAAGCAGGCTTATCTGACTTTCGAGAGCATCATTCCGGTATTCCGCTATCGAAAGGGAGAATATGCCTGCTGAACTCTTTTACCTCTGCTGATATTTTGTGTGTCGACTAGTGAGATGATATTCTGGATAACTTCCTTTGCCTGTTTAGATATTATGCACCAAATAAGTCATTTGCTTACTCAGTTGGAAAACGATAACTTCAGGTGAACATAGGTCCTTGCATAAACGCTAAGATAGAATGACATAGATTCTCTATACAATTGTTCAAGAATCTATGTCGTCCGATTCAGCTGGACACTGATCTGAAGATCAGTGTCGGTCTAATTAGCCTGTTCGCCTATGTCGTCCCTTTAATGATCGTTTTCTTCCCTTTAAGCATCTTATTGCCCATCTCACCAATTTACGACTTTAGGCCTCCATTAATATTGTATTTTCAGAATATTAATAGAGTTAGCCCTCCTCACAGAACTCTGGCTTGATCTTAGCAGAAGCCAAGAGCTCGCCAGAGATCCACTCGGATGGCTTGACGGGCAGTGTGTGCAAGGAGCAGGAACGTATTCGCCGCTGGAATTCACACTGATAGAATGATATCAAATTAAATCCTCGACATCTAGAGTTGAAACCAACTCTTCCGAGTGCTGCATGAAAATCATCTTACAAACTACCAGTTTGATGACAAGCGACTACTAGGGATTTCGACTTCACGTGGGCGAGTTACAGCCCACGATCTGGACTGAGATTGGGTTTAAGGATTGGTTCCCCCTTCCACAGACCGAAGCTGATACTGTCAGCTTCAACCCTTTACGGAGTCACATCCTATTGTCCCAACCATTGTAGGTCGCGTGTAGCCTAGCGGATTCAG
>CAYYYJ010000036.1:0-7465 GCA_964476045.1 uncultured archaeon
TATCCAACCTTCTTTTCCATGGTCACCCAATCCCATCAGCAAGATATAGCCCCTGCTTTTTACAGAATTATCATTTTCGCATTGGAAACCCGAAGACGAAACTGTCCTATTTTCCTGATTGTCAGCAGAAGGCTTTTCAAGGTCTTTGGAATCCTGAAAATTTGCGCAGCCACTTATGAAAACCAGAACAACCAGCAAAACAATAAAAAATTTCATATGATTTATTTACCCTGCCCATTAGTAAAGCAGGCGCATCGCCTGAACAAACTCTATACAATTTCCACAAAGCCATAATCGGCACCATTGACAACCACATTGTATACCCCTTTATTGCTTATGGTCACAGAAAACCTGCCAGCTGTTTGGTCAGCCGCAGAGACCTGCAGTGTGGCTGAAGAAGTCTTGTTTGCTATTTCTAGATTAACAGGGATAGAAGATTTCCCTGAACCTAAGTTGTCAGCAGATACAATGACATCAAAAGCCTCCCCCCCTTTCATTGTTTTTGGATAAGAAACTCCGGTCAGCTCTGTTATAGCAGGCTTGGCCGCATCATAATCTATTATCGCTCTCCAGACGCCTGTTGATTTTGTCCCAAGGTAAATTGTTTTGGCGTCTTTATCTATCCTGATTTCATCAACTTCAGACAATATGTCAGCTTCAATTATTTCCCATGTTTTCCCTTTGTCCCTGCTTATGTAAAAAGGCCCTTCTGTGCCAACAGCAACAAACTCCGGGTTTTTGGGGCTGACAGCAACAGCCCTTATGTCTTTCCCTTCCCCAGGGCCACCCTGAACCTGATTCCATGTCTTCCCGGCATCCCTGGAAATGAAAAGCCCTTTAGAAGACTTCACAACCTTTCCATCCTTTATTGCTCCCTGGTGGCTTCCAACATAAATTATGTTCCTGTCTGACTGGTCAAAAGCCATGAAATGGATATGTATATTCTTCAAATCATCTGAAAGCCAGTTCCATGTTTTCCCAAGGTCTTTTGAGGCAAATATCCCGTTAAGTGTAGTATACCAGAGCTCATTTTCATTATGTGGATTAAGGAAGAGGCTCATGCTCGTCTTTGTCGCATAATAAAAGCAGGCTGAAGGAGTCTCTAACCCTTTCGCATATTTTTCCCTGCACGTTTTTTCTGTCTCACTCTCCCTTTCGTCATCAAAGTTCAGGTTCCAGTAAAACCCTTCTTCAGGGATCCCTTTATTCGACTGATCCCATGTCTTGCCCCCGTCCCCGCTTCTATACACGCCTTCTGATGTTGTGCCAACAAGAATTATGTCTGGTTTTGTGGGGTGGACAAAAATATCATAAATTTCAAGCTGCTGGTTCCCTGCATTTGGGTGGACAAGATTTTTTGATTTAAGAACTGTTTTTCCGCCGTCTTTTGTGTAATACAGGCCTGTGTCAAATCCCGGCGCGCCAAAAGCCCTTCCTGTTGCAGCATCCACTGGCCCTGAGACGCCAAAAAAGAATGTGTTCAAATCAAGCGGATGGAATTGAAGCGCTGCTATATATGTTGCTGAGAGCCTTGTCGTTATCCTTTGCCATGTGTTGCCGCCATCATAAGTCTTGTGCAAGGCCCCGTCTGTTGTGCCTGCAAAAACCTGGTTCCTGTTTGTTGGATGGATTTCCATTGAATGGATCCTGCTGGTTCGTATGCCGTCTGCTGACCATTCCCATGTTTTCCCATTATCAATAGATTTCATAAAAGGCCTGTAATAGTCCTGTGCATACACTCTTCCGTCCCCTGTGAACTTCAGTTCGTGTGTGTATTGTATAGGCTCTTTCTCTGTAATTTCTTTCCAGGTTTTCCCGCCGTCCTCACTCAAAATAAACGAAATCTCTTTCCCGTCTTCATCTGGCCAGCTGCTTATGGAAACAATCACACGATTTGGGTCTTTCGGATCAATTGCTACATGGTTTATGCCGCCTATATCAAAACCAAAAGGCTCGCGGCTGTCTATAAGCTTTTTCCATGTCCGACCAGAATCCTCTGATTTGTAGACGCTTTCCCAATCGTCCAAACTGTCAGGCCCTTTTCTTGTTGTAACATAAATTACATTGCCTAGCACATCCACATCCTGGACTAAAAAAGACGAAAACTCGCTTTCAGTTTTAGTGAATGTCTCACCGCCATCTGCTGACTTGAACAAACCATCGCCTGTTTTTGACCTATTTGAAAGGGAGCTTAGATACCACAGTCCTGTTGCCACATAAATTTCTTTTGTGTTTTTTGGATTGAATGCTATCCTGCTTATAGGGGATTTTGAATTTATTTTAGAACTTATGTCTGTCCAGGATGAGCCAGCATCTACAGATTTAAACAGGCCGCCGTGTGTTGTTCCAGAGTAAATTATATTGGAATTGGAAGGGTCTACGATAATAGAAGTGGCTATCCTGCCATCCCATTTTTCACTCTCTTTTTCTGGATGCGGCCCCAGAGACTGGAGTTCTTTCCACGTTTTAGCGCCATCTATTGACTTAAAAATAATATTAGTAATTGATAAATAAACTATATCCGGATCCTTTGGATCAACAGCAATGCTGTTTACAGCCGCTTTCATCGGGGCGTTAAATTCTGCCCATGTATTTCCCCCATCTGTTGACTTGAAATGATCAACATAAACTATATCCGGATTTTTCTGGGAAAATCCCATCCCGAATTTTATCCCGCCTGCAGAGGGCCCGTTTGTCTGCCTGATGTAAAGGGGATCCTTAGCTAAGCCTAGAGACCCTTTTGTTCCGACTATTGGGCTAAAGCTAATCTCTACCTTATTTTCTTTTGGTTTTTCAGGAACTACAGTCCCCTGAATTTCTGAAATCTGCTTCACAGTTTCAGATACAGCAGGAGTTTTTTCCTTGGCTTCTGGTGTTGGTGAAGGCTTTTCAAGGTTTTTAGGATCCTGGCTAACAGCACAACCGCTTACAAAAACAAGCAATGCTATTAAGGCCACCAAAATCAATCTCATAATACGCCATGCCCTATTTTTTCTTTTCTTTCATTGCAAGAGCCATTACGCCCCACAAAAGCACAAGTACGGCCCACAGGTAATTCAATGCCCCGATGAGGTTCAGCGCTTCTGTTGCAGCTATCAATATGCCTACAACAACTGCCGGTACGCCCAATACCATTTTTGATGCCATATTCCATAGTATTGGTTTGGGTTGGTTATAAATCATCTTTTTAATACTTGAAACCCTCAATCTGATCCATGGACTTCCCATCAGTCTCCTCAAACCAAATGGAAAAAGTGGACGATCTCGCAATAAGGCACTTTGGCCTTGATTTAGTCCAGCTGATGGAGAATTCTGGTTATTTGACATCCAGATTGGCAAGGGAAGTTATAGGAAGATTAGATAAAAGAAAAATAACAGTTTTAGTTGGCAAAGGCAATAACGGCGGTGACGGAATAATCGCTGCGCGCCGCCTCCAAAACTGGGGAGCAACAGTGACAGTGATCATCCCAGACCATCCAGACAATATATCTAGAATAAATAACGAGCAGCTTGGCGTCCTCCGCTCAATGTTTGTCGACAGGCAATTCAATACAAGCAGGCTGATCTGGGAAGATTCTGTTTTAAAAGCAGACCTAATTATAGATGCGCTTTTGGGTTACAAAATAAACAGGAACCCTGAGGGAGATTATTCTTACTTGATCGAGCTGGCAAATAGATCCAAGGCAAAAAAACTTTCAATAGATATTCCCTCTGGTTTAAATCCAGATACAGGAGACCCTTTCACTCCTTGTTTCAAAGCAGATTATACCCTTACTTTAGGTGCAATAAAAAAAGGCCTCCTAGAAAAGAAAGCAAAAGAATTTGTTGGGAAACTCTATTTAGGGGACATAGGAATTCCAAGGGAAGTCTACCAGCTTTTGGGAATTGAGGTGCCGAATATTTTTGAGAAAAACGAGCTGATTAAAATTTAATATGTGCAGATTCTTATAAATTACTATTTGATTTTCAACTAGAAGAGTTATTCTAATCCATATGTCCACGATACGTGTGGATAGAATGTCTGCCATAAAATCAGAGCTTATTTAGCAGTAGCACCCATAAGGCCCAGAACCGCAGGATACGCAGTTATTTGAAGAACATCTTTTGCATCCTGTGCATTGGGAATCTGTTGTGCACTGCACATCAACGCATTTCTTTGCAGTACAGATTTTTTTATAGCCGCAATCTGAATTAGAGCTGCAACCAGAAATGCTTTGTGTTGTTGGGGAAGCTTGGACTGTGCTGGGGCTCGGTGTGGGCGAAGGGGATTTTTTAGGTCTCGCAGGCCCTACATTAAGGTCAAATATTTTAGAAGCTTCTTTTCCAGAAGAATCTGTTGCAACAACATTTATCTGTTGGACCCCTTCTTGTTCTGAAGTAAATTGCCATGCATTTGAGCAGGTTTTCTGTAGGCCGCACTCAAAAGTCCCTGAACTGGATCCTGAAAGAGGCTTTGAGGATGTCCACGACAGTTGTTTTACTCCCTTATCATCCTCAGCAGTTATTTTGAGCTCAAAAGCATCCCCTAAAGAAGGGTTTGAAGGATTTAAACTAGTAGAAGAAATTAACGGAGGATTATTGTATTCTTCGGCAGAAGGTTCCTGTGCTGCGTATGGGTTAGGCTCTGATTTTCCAGTAGATGCCCCCTTATTTTCAGGGGATTTCAAGATAGATGATGGAGAACCCTCTTGTAGAGGCAATTTTTCCGGTGACGCAGTAGTGTTAATTTTTTCTGTCTTGAGTGTGGCGCACCCGCTGATTACGATGACAAGGCACAGCAAAGCTATTAAAATAAGTTTCATATTTTGTTATATTTCGTCTAGCTGTTATTTAAAATCGAGCTAAAGACCCTCATCATTTCAATAGTCAGAATCAATTAAAGCTATTTCAGTTTCCTAAGCAACTGTTTGTACTGCAAAACTAGACCTAATTCGTTGGTGAATAAAATAGATTCCCTTGTTGAGTAAACATATTCCTTTAACATGTTAATAGTTGTTTATTGATAAATAAAAGGCAGCTCCTATTGCAGATTCTTCACCATATACTCCCCTTCCAGTCTGTACCCAAGTTTTTTATAGTATTCGCGTACACCAATTCCAGATATCACAACCACCTTATCAAATCCCATCTCCTTTGTAATCCTTTCAGCCTCAGCCATCAATTTCTTCCCAAACCCCTTGTGTTGGAAGCTGTCGATCCAGGTTCCTTTGTTTTGTAAACCAAGTTCCACACCAAAAACATGGAGCTCCCTGACAATTGTTGAGTTCTCTGTAATCTCTTTTCTAAAATATTTATTCGGTATTCTCAATCTCAGCAAGCCCACAATCACATCATTCTCTTTATCATCAAAGCTCAGGAAAATTTCCTTTCCACCAGAAGCTGTATAATCAACCCTGTTCAAAACAATATTTTTCTCTTCTATTTTTTTTCCTTTCAAAAGCGCATAACCAACTTCCCTGCACCTGATACATTCGCATTTTAGTCCAAGCCTTCTCATCTTCTCCTGGGCAGCATCTCTAAGGTGGGAAAACTTTGTGCCCCCGACAATATACTCAGCTGGCAAATCGCGCATAACTCTTTGTATCCTCGCCCATCTGGGAACCATTGGCTTGATTTTAGCAAGGATGTCAACAACCTGTTCAGTTGTGTAAGGAGTATACTTCCCTTCTTTCATACTCTTTTCCAGTTCAGTATCCTCTATCACAACACAGGGGTAAAGTTTCAATCCGTCCGGCCTAAAATCCGGATTAGAAAAAAGCTCCTTAAACATCTTCACATCTTTCTCTGGATTGGATCCTGGAAGGTTGCACATGTAGTGATAGTATATTTTGAATCCAGAATCCTTCAAAAGTTTTGTGGCCTCTATAACATCCTTTACAGTGTGGCCTCTCTTTGTCAAAATATAATTTTCGTCGTCTGGGATTTGCACACCTAATTCGACCCTTGTTGTCCCAAAGTTAAGCATCTCATTTATTTGTTCAGGAGAGCACCAGTCAGGCCTTGTTTCTATGCACAGTCCTACGCATCTATGTTTTGTAGCCTCATTTATTTTTTTAGCTTCTTCCAAATTTTTAGAATCTGAACAATTTAAACCATCATAAATCCCTTTAACAAAACCATATCTATAATCTTTAGGCGAAGCCATGAAAGTCCCGCCCATCACAATTACCTCATTTTTCTCAGCAATATGTCCGTTCAGATCCAGCGTTTCTATCCGTCCCTGTATCTGGCCTCTGGAGTCATAGTTTTTTCTTAGCGCTCTCAAAACAGTCGGCGACTTAGGCATATAACTTTTCGGTGTAGGAACAGGTTTGTCAAACCCGCCTGGACAATAAACACATTCTCCTGGGCAAGGCAATGGTTTAGTCATCACTGACAATATAGTCACGCCTGAGATTGTACGAACCCTTTTCCTGGGGTTTTCTTTTGTGCGGGGGGTTATCATAATAAAAATTTATTCCAGTCTATAAATCGTCGAACCGGAACAAAAGCTTTATAAGTATGTATTACAATTGTATTACATGACAACAAAGCATGAATTATTGACTGTAAGAATAGAGGGCGATCTCAATAGGAGCTTAGACGAGCTGGTAAAAGAGAGGGCTGAAGGCAGGTCGGAAATAGTGAGGGAAGCCCTTCAGGAGTTCATAAGCAAGCAGGCAGAGCTTAAGGAAATAAAATCTTTTATAGCAAAGAAGTTTGCTGAAGGGTCTGTTTCTTTCGATGAGTTGGTAAGACTGCTTGGGTACAGAGAAGCAAGAAAAGTCGCGTTCTATGTGGAAACAGCCAGAAAATCTTTCGAGGCTGGCCTAAAGGTATGAAAATAGTCGCAGACACGTCTGCCCTCATATCTCTGGCAATAGCAGACCTGATTAAAAAATCCCTCGAGATTGTAGAGATTTATATTCCCAAGGAAGTTGTTCTGGAGCTTACAGAATTAAGCAAATACAAAGATATCGAAGGTTCTGCAGCCAGAGCTGTTCTAGAACTTGTTGGCAACAAAAAAATTATTGTAAAAGAAATTAAAAACCAGCAGAAAATAGAAAATATCCTGAATTCAGATATCCACCATGGGGAAGCTGCCTGCTTTGCCCTTTGCGCAGAAAACGATATACAGCTTTTTATAATGGACGATGTCGATGCTGGATATTCACTAGAGTCCATAGCAAAGTCGCATGGACTGGAGATAAGAATTTCCATAGCTGTTATAGTGGAGCTCTACAGCCAAAACAAAATAAACAAAACAGAAACAAAAAACGCAATAAAAAGTCTCACCTCAAGGAGGCGGTGGGAGAGCGGCGCATTGGAAGTCCTTGCGAAGAAGTATATGGATATTTTATGAGAGTGGGCATCATTAAACAGAGAAATCAAGATGAGGAATATATTTATAGCATTGCTGAAGGTAAAAGAACATATTCAGCATTATGCCCCTTTTCTGAAAGAGAGTTCGAAATATAGTGAGAAA
>CAYYYJ010000037.1:0-6668 GCA_964476045.1 uncultured archaeon
AGAGTCTATAGGATTTGGAAATGTTGAGGTTAGAAGGCTATTTTTTGGTAGGTACTGATTCTGTTCTAATCCAGATCCCATTTTCTATTATCAGTTTGAAATATATCATCTTCTTGCATGTTTTGCAGTAATCATATGCCTCTACCCAACCGTCTTTTATAGAAAATCCTCTTTCTCTATTTTCTATTGATTCGCCTTCTTTGTATTCATCTAAACAACAATCTAAAGCTTTTGATTGTAAAACTATTCTGTAAGGCAGTTCTGGATCTTCATTTTTCAACTCTATTTTACAATGAGGACAAACTAAAGTCTCTTTTGGAGCAAAATTATCATACATTCCCATAATCAATCTTTTTTATCATTCTTTTCCAGAAACTTAAACACCTCTTCTGCCATTCTTCAACTTCTTTATCTCTGTTCATGAGGAACATGGATTTTAGGTCAACGCTTCCTAAATCCTCCATAGCATTCAATTCACCTTCAGTTATACTGATTTTTATTCCCCTGTGGGTTTTGCTGCATTTGCATTTTTCGCAAACTTCTTTTTTGCCCATAATATAGAATTGAATTATCTTATTCTAATAGATTCCTTGAAATGGTTTCATTTTGTGAAACAATTGTATATAATTCCCTATTCTGTGAAGAAAAAGTTCGAACGTAGTGAGAAAGTCGCATGTGGAGGGGCTATTAACCATATTTTAATTTATGAAGTAGAACAGTTAATGAAAAAATAAATGTGACCACATTTACCGCCACCAGAGGTAATGAATTAATCAAAGCCCCATAAACCAACCATAACAACTGACTTGTCGTAAGGATAAGATACATATGAAGATTAATATCACGAGTCAACTTGGTTCTCCATACTTGAACTACTTGAGGAAAAATAGCAACAATTGATAAAAAGGCAGCAATGTACCCTAGAAGCTCAACATAAACCATACTATTAATTTGAATTCACACCTGTAAATATCTTTTAGCCCCGGAACATGCGATTGAGCATAAGCTGTGTTAAGTGACCTCACGAAGAGTTAGAAGATTGGATAAAAACGATATCGTGAGGCTTTGGAATCATCATCTCATATCTATGCTAAAGATGATGAGATGCTATGTGCAACAGCACATGGGCAGTGAGCACATCTTGAGTTCGCTGATGCTCACTCAATCATCATCTCACAGAGCATAATGGATGATGAGATGTCTCTTGCTCTTCTTCACAGAAGAGACAAGATCTCGTGTCTTTATCGAACAGACGAGACACGAAAGCGAATATAAAACGAAGTTTTTAATGAGCGGTTTTCTGGAAGAAAATTTCCGAAGAGTTGTTTCGATTTGGGCAGTTATACGTGATTTCGGGGGCGAGCCCCAAAAAATTGCGTATAAGCGCTGTTAGACGAGGTCGTTAGACCCGAACGAGTGTTAACGAGTGAGAGTCCCGAAGCCGCGCGATATACATTTTTTACAGAAAAAGTTTTTGCAGTTTATTTTGATGTGTTTATCCAAATCAATTACATCAACGACTTCTGACATCATACACCTATTATTTGGGCAATGCATTCCTAAATCTGTTTTATGTCTGGTCTCTGGATTCTCATAAATAAACCGCTTGTAATGCTTTTGATTCTTAACTAACCAATGCCCAAGTTCGTGAATAACGATAAATTGTATTCTTTTCTTATATTTCGTTTTTGAAATTTTCAATATTTTCGAGGGGTTGTCAGAATTTGTTCTTAATCTTGCAACCGAAATAATAAACTGCCTCTTGTTTGTGGCAAAACCAAAAACCCAGTCGTCTTCTTTCGAGGTTGATTTGTAAGGAAAGATATTTTTGTCAGTAAGAAGGATTTTGTTTTTGAATTTCTTTATAATCTGTATTTCATAACCTTCGAGGTCTTTTCTGAATTTGAACAAATCTACAAAATTTCTGTTTTTGGTTTTGCATTTTATACCAAAAACTTTTTCTACTATTTCTTTTAGAATAAGGGCTTCATTTTTCAGTTTATCTTCAAATAAAATTATCATAAGATACATTTCGCAAGGCAAGTATATAATTTTTACTGAAAGCGCGGGTGAGGGATTTCGTCTAATCGCTGTTATGTGCCCCGAAAGGAACGAAGTGGAGTGAGAATGCAGCGGGGTGCGGAGTGAAACGGAGCAAGTAATTTTTCTGGGTGTTAGAGCTGTCTAACTAAATCCATTAAGAAATCAGCAGATTCTAATTTTAAAAACTCCTCTGTTGTGACCCATCTATATTCTGAATGTTCATCGCTAATTTTAACTTTTGAAGAAGTTGCTCTACAAGAATATCCGATGAACAAATAATAAGTATCTTTTTCATAATTGGTCACAACTTGAACTGGCCGCACATCTTTAACTTTTAATGAAGTTTCTTCAGCTATTTCTGTAAGAAGCGAGTCCAAATGACTTTCTCCAAATAAAACATTGCCTCCTGGTAAATCCCAGCAATTTGGACGAGCATGAGCATTAGATGGTCTTCTGAGAGCTAGAATTTTGTCTTCTTTTGGATGATAAACTACTGTTTTCTGAAGAAACTTCATATCATCTGAAAACATATATTTTCTTTTCTCAGGATCTTTTGGTGCGGCCATATATATATATATATATATATAGAGTAATTAAGGAGTTTTTAAACTTTTGGTTTTGTAGCCCAGAAAAATTATTTCACTTAACAGGCTTTTAACGAAATTTCTGGATTTTTGGGCAATCTACTAGGGAAATTTCTGTTAAAAGCGCTATTCTTGGCTGACGACTCTGGAAATTATTAAGGTTCTGATCTATATATGTTTTATGGCCTATATTCCGGTTGATTGGGAAGAAGCTCTCAGGAAGGAGTGCAGGAGGAGGAGATATAGCGACAGGACAGCCAAAACTTATATTTATTGCATATTTTAATATGCCCAAACCAACTGATAAAAATATTAAAGAAGTTTACAACAGCATAGCCGAAGGTTTCTACAATCTGCGCCAGCATCCAATTACGCCGGAAGTAACCAAGCTATCAGAAACCTGGAAGCCAGGAAAACTTCTGGACATAGGCTGCGGTATAGGTAATTCTATTTTGCCTTTTTCGAGGAAAGGTTTCGAGTGCACAGGAATAGATATCTCCTCTAAAATGATTGGGCAGGCTGGAAGATACAGAACAAAAAATAATGCAGACTTCGATTTCCAAGTCAGTTCTGTACTCAACCTGCCTTTCAAAGAAAGTTCTTTTGATTATATAATCGCTATAGCAGTTCTACATCATCTGGATTCAGAGGAAAAGAGGTTGAAAGCCCTAGAAGAAACGAAGAGGATTCTAAAACCAAAAGGAAAAATATTCCTAACTGTCTGGAATAAAGAAAATCCCTCAAAAAAAGATGCTTACATTCCTTGGATATCGAAAGGTAAAAAGTACGGCAGATATTATCATTTTTTCGAAAAAGAAGAGCTGGACAATTTATTACAAAAAGCCGGCTTTAAAAAGATAAAAATATTTGAAGATGAAAAGAAAAAAAATTTGTGCGTATTAGTTTCTAATCATTAGAAAAGCTAATCGCCTAAAGATTCAGATGGAAAAACTCCGTATCTAGGTGGTTCGAAATAACCATCTGGTCCAGATCTTCGCCCCCCATAAACCCTCGCTATATCACCTGGTATGTATGGCTCTTTGTCAAGATCAGGTTCACTTAATCTTCTTCCTGTTACTGGACTATCTTCTAAAACACCCATATAACCTCCTAAACTCTATTGGAAAAACTTCAGTCGAAACAGTTTAAATATATCTTCCCCTAACTTCGACAAAAGCCTAATACGGAATCTCAGCCATCTTCTTGAAATCCTTGTCCTTCACCTGAATATACAAACAATAGCCCAGATCTTTTTTGAGCGGTCCATCCAGCTCCTCTCCAGGTATTTCCTCTATCTGTTCTTTTGTGAAAGCTGGTTTTTTCAGATTGTTCCACTCCTCTTTCCCATATTTAGATTTGATTAAATTATTGGCTTCCGAGAGTATACGGCTGTCTATTGTTTTCTTAGAGACATCCCCGCCCTCTGTGAAAGTTTTTACTATTTCTTTCCCTATAATCTCTTTCAGGGCCTCTGCCCTGTGCTTCGAATTCAGGTTTTTAGCAGTATTGTCCAAAAGCTGGGAAACAGCTGGTATATTTTTCAATGCAGTATATTCTGTGTAAACATTGTTCCCTATTTTTCTGGAACCAAGCGACAGCCTCTCAGCCAGTTTCTCGACATTGTAGGGATCTATTATAATCATACCGTGAAGCAGTCCAGCCCTCACACCCCAGATAATTGCATGGCTTGCGACAACTTTCCCATCCACATTTATCGTGGAGGCCTTATTATCTATAGTAAGATTATTTACACCAATATTTTCTAGCGCTTTCGAAACTTTCTCTGCATAGAAGGATCTCATATCCTCATAGTGCTTGAAAGTCCCGTCCCTCGGGACAGTCACAGTATAAGCAAGTATATTTGGACCAATCTGTATGTGAGATCCCCCAGACGCCCTCCTGACAACATTAAAATCAGCTTCCGTGTTCTTCACCACGTCTGTATCTTGGGAATACCCCAGAACACCAGAATCCTTAGGGACACTCCATACCCTTACGCATGCAGATTTCTCAGCCCTCTTGAGGAAATACTCTTCCAGAGCCATATTGACATTCGTATTATATACCCCGCCCTGCCAGTATTCGTAGTCGAACATAAGTAGATACTATATATGGATCTCTAAGCTAAATACCCATAGCCCTCAAAAACCCATTTCTTTAAATTCCAGTAATCTTATATTTCTCATGGATTTAGACACCTTGAAAGCTTTGCACACTGAAAAAAAAGATCAAATACAAAAAAGATTAGAAGACTTTAAAAAAATCCAGCTCTCTAGCGACGGCGAGATTTTTCAAGAACTCTGCTTCTGCACACTCACTCCGCAGTCAAAAGCCTTCAGCTGCTGGAATGCTGTTCTAGAGCTCAACCAAAAAGGTTTATTGGAAGCAGGAGATAATAAAAAAATCAGTAAAATCCTCCAGAAAAAAGTCAGGTTCCACAACAACAAGGCAAAGTATATAGTAAAGAATAGAGAGTTATTTTTTGAAAATAATTTAAAAGACTTCATCATTAAGCATCAAAATAATAAAGAGCTAAGGAAATGGCTTGTAGAAAATATCCATGGCTACGGATACAAAGAAGCTTCCCACTTTCTGAGAAATATAGGGTTCAGGGATCTGGCTATACTGGACAGGCATATACTCAAAAACTTGGTTCAGCTAAACGTCATCCCAGAAATCCCAAAAAGCCTCACAAAGAAAAAGTATTTTGAAATAGAGGAGAAGTTCAAAGAATTCTCAAAAAAAGTAAGGATACCGATTGATGAGCTGGACCTTTTGTTTTGGTCAATGCAGGCAGGGGAGATTTTTAAGTGATTCAAATCGCTTATTTGTTTAGGAAATCTCTCACTAAATTTCTTATCGTATCTTTATCTGTTGGATACGGCAACTCGTTGCAGTCTTCTCTCAATGCAAATTTATACCCAGGCCAATAATTAATAAGCATGTAATCGAGGTCTGACCCTACTTTTTTCGGTGTCTGTACAAAAGAAGGCGCTCTAAGTGTTAATCCAGGAGATAGCTGAAGTTCCCCACCTCCTGTCACAATTTCATCTGGAACGTAGATTCCACCACTAAGATATCTGCTCATACATGCGCTGGTAAATCGATCTCCAACACTCGCCTCGCCTCCAGACGAACCTGCCAATAACATGCATCTGTCAGGAAGCAAGCCGACCTCTTCAAGAGCATCTGCAAGAGTTTCAACTGAATCTGTATCGTGGATAAAAACAATATTGCCTTTATATGAAGGATCAGCAAACTGCGAAGCCCATTCTAAATAGTTCACTCTCTCCACATCGAATGAAAAATATCCATCTTCCCCGTCTCCGTTGAAATAGACTATGAGATTGTCAAGAGGATGAAGCCTTTTCAATACACTTTCCCCAGATTTCCTGAAAGCTTCAGCTGCAGTCGTGAAGTCTCTAGCACCGAGTTTGTCAAGGGCAATCAAATTTCCGGTCTCCATACACAAATCTGAAACCAATGAGCCCAAAAATCTCATTGCTGCCATACAGTTATGCTCAGTATTCGAATTTAGCACAAGGGCTTTATCATCGCGTCTAGAGTATACCAAATTCCCAGGATTTTCCCCTTCATAGGCTGTGTCGTGAAAGGCTTCTTTTAGAACGTCATGTACATCATAGTGTCTAAAAACTTTTCTCGCCTCTGCTTTGAAAAGCGATCCAACAAGCCTGCCTGCTCTTCTTGCAATATCTAGAGCTTCGTCTGTTCTGTCCAGCCTGAAAGCCCTGTCAGCAAGGACAACTGACCTTAAGACACCATTGACATAAGAGTCTCCCAATTGGTATTCAGCCAAGCCAATAAAATCTGAATAGCTCACTTTTTTTGGAGATGAATCAACTTTTTTCATAACCCATATACTACATACGATATTTAAAAGCCTTCTGTATTATTCAAACTAACAAATATAAGCCACCAATCCAATATTCCGTAATATGCCAAACGTCACAATCTATACAACAACAACCTGTCCCTGGTGCCACAAGGCAATGGACTTCCTGAAAGAAAATAAAGTAAAAT
>CAYYYJ010000038.1:0-6265 GCA_964476045.1 uncultured archaeon
GCTTATGATGTTTTGATAAAAGAGAATTCTCTCGCAAATAATTTCTATGGAAAATTAAAAATAAAAGAAAGGTTCAGGCATAGATATAATGTGAACCCAAAATATATTGAAATTTTAGAAAAAAACGGCTTAGTGTTTTCCGGTA
The DNA here is from genome assembly GCA_964476045.1 of uncultured archaeon. GTDB lineage: Archaea > Aenigmatarchaeota > Aenigmatarchaeia > QMZP01 > JACQNV01 > CAYYYJ01. Next base: position 146 of record CAYYYJ010000038.1, read on the forward strand.
AAGCGTCTGAGAAAAGAATCATGCAGATTTTGGAATTGCCAAACCACAAATTTTTTGTTGGGACGCAGTTCCATCCGGAGTTTACTTCTAAACCGCTGGACCCGAATCCATTATTCAGGGGGTTTGTTGAAGCCTGCACTAAGACTAATCATTTTACCGCATAGCTGGGCGATTTCAGCCGCCAAACAGGCTGGCTTTGCAAATGCTTTCGATAGGCTAAAGCTTTAAATATATGTTTATTTAAATAGATAACATATGTTATCTAAAATAATAAAGAAGGTTAATTGGAGAATAGTGACTTTTCTGATAGTAAAAGAATCCAGTTTAAGCGACATATCCAGAGGGACAAAAACGACAAAAGCTAACACATTCTATGCACTGAAAGAATTAGAGGAGCTTGATTTTGTAAGGAGAACTATAAGAGGCAGGACACATGTATATAGATTCAATTTTCTCCATCCCCAAAGCAAAATTATCATGGACATGTATATGGAAGAAAGGAGGAAAGCATATAATAAAAAACTTGGCAACATGCCAATCATAATTCATAGCCTCCTTTCGCATTCGCTAAAAAAAAGCTATAATGGCTGCATATTTTTCGGTTCGAGCCTGGAAGGCAAATATAATGACATAGATATTTTCATTTTAATGGAGGATAGGCAAAATACCAGTGAAATAGAAACAAAATTAAAGCTGATAGATAAGAATGTCTCTCCGCTATTTGGTTCAGAAAAAGAGATCCATAATGGGATAAAAAACCAAGATATGTTTTATAAAAACATCCTAAGCGGAATTTCTTTTGGCTCTGATATTGGCAAAATTAAATATGAAGACATGTTTTTAAGAAAAGCTGACATAAACGAAAGGCTTATCATTGGGTATAGGGATGTTCTTAGCTGTTTGGAATTCACAGAAAAAGAATATGTCAAAGTCCATCTGGAAAAAGGATCAATGGATATTATTTATGCCTTATTAAATTATTTTGATTTTTCACCTAAAAACGGCAGGGAAGCAATATCATTGTTCAAACAGAAATTCAAAGAGCCTAAACCAACAACAGCAAAACAGGCTATTGGATTGGTTAAAAAATATGCGTGGATATTATGAGAGAAAAAGAAATAAGGGATGAATTAGAACTTTGCATAAGATGCTTTTTGGAAGCAAAGGAAAGGTCGGAAAAGAAAAGCATAGACAGTTTTGATGAATTGAGAATACTCGAAGCTTCTTTCAACAGGTTATTTCTTTCTGTTGAGCATCTATGCAATTCAATTGTCTTGGCCGAAACAGGAAATTTCAGCAAGAAGCATTTTGGGGATTTTACTAAATTAAAGTCCCTTAGGGACAAATATAATTCTGATTTGGCGGGAATGTATCAGGCAGCATATAATTTCAGGTCTTATGCAGATTACAGAAAATTTCCAGAACTAAAAGAGAGGTTTAATAGGGAAGAGCTGAAAACACAAATTGCTTCTGCTCATAAAATATTAAGGCTGTTTCTCGATATGCTGGGAAAGAAAATTGATGTAAAAGATCTTTGCCAAAAAATTGAATAAAAGATACTAAAACTGCCAAACCACAAATTTTTTGTTGGGACGCAGTTCCATCCGGAGTTTACTTCTAAACCGCTGGACCCGAATCCATTATTCAGGGGGTTTGTTGAAGCCTGTGTAAAAAATTCTGGCTAGCAAGACTCGGAATTACTTTAATTTCTAACGTGCTAATTTTCCCTTTCCCTCGTTTATTTTCTTGATGATATTCTTTTTTTTGTAAAATGTTTCTTCATTGTTATTTTGGTTATTAGGATAACTACTGCGGATAATACTATCGAAAGCGCGAGTGGCAGGTAAATTCCTTCTATTCCTTTTTTACTATTGTCAGTGACGATTGATGTTTGATTATTCACGGCGAGAGGTTTTTTACTCACAACGAAAAAAGAAAATCCCGGTGTGGTAGAAGTAAAGTCAACAGATCCGTCTTCTTTCCTCTCAGAAACTATCGTATCAAGCGCCTGCCACTTATTATTTGATACTCTCAACAAAATAATCTCACCTAATTCTGTTTCGTTTATATCCGTTTTTTCTAGGGTAAAGTTTATTGTGGCTCCTTTGATACTTTCCTTTATTTCTTCTGGTACCTTTATTCTAAAGACCTTGATGGGACGTTCTGTCCCAAAGGCGATTTTAGTGAGTTTCTGACCATCATCTGATTCAGGCAAATCGTCGAGAACACTTAGGTCTACTTTTGTCCCGGTGTACTGTAGATTCTGATTAAAACTTATTCCAACTGAATTCAAACCATGGACCCGTGTTTCTTGAGAAGAAACTTCTAAAGGTTTTTCAACATCAATCTTGTCTATCTTTATTTGGACATCTGCAAGTAGTCTTACAGCATTGGCGACATCCTCCTTCAAGTCTTTTCCAGCTGCATCTTTTTTATAAATTCCGAGTATAGTGCCACCTGTTTTCTTGTCTATTATTGGGGAGAAAGGTATGCACTTAGATTTAATTTCATCGAAAAAAGATCCGATAGGGCATTTCTCTGTCTTTGAATAAGAGAACGTTCCTTTTTCACAAGATTTTTTTACTGGATCAAAAAATTTCTGAGCCGAGCACTGGGGCAATCCTATGCATAAATTTTGCCTGTACTCAAAAAAGCTGCCTGCTGGACAGTGTGGAACCGCGACTTCTCTTTTAGCTGTTACACAACCGTTTTTCAGCGGGTCGAATATTTGGTTTATATAACACGAAGGAAGATTATTTGCTTCCCGGTTTATTACAGTACACGTATTGAGCTTAATATCAAAAAAGCTTCCTTGTGGACACTGGAACTTCTTTTCAAATAGACTACACTTTGATTCATCCCAAAATTGATCAGGCGGACATTGTGATAGAATTGTTCCTATCTTGGAAATTTCTTGAGGGTAGGTCACACACGAATTTGATCGCGGGTCAAAAAATGTTGCCTGGGGACACTTTTGTGTTATTGAATAAGGGGAACCGGCTCCTGGAGGTGGCTGAGCATATGGTTCATAATTTGGTCTTGTCGGAGAATTATATCCGGAACCTATATATGGGTATGTTGATGTACCAGAACTTCCGGCTCCTGGAACGCTGGTACCAGATCCACTGCTTGAGCTCTCTTTGGTAGAACAGATAGCTTGACAAGGGCCACCACAATCAATGCCTTCCTCGTTTTGGTTTCTTGCGCCATCAAAACAAGTTGCATTGCTAACCGATAAGTATAAAATAGCTGAGCCGTTGCTGTTCGAACATCCACTATTGTCTTTCGCTGTCAGATTTATATTATAAAATCCAGCTTGGGCATTAATCGGGGTAAATTTTATCAGGCCTGATGTCTGGTTTACATCAAAAAGCGGTGTGTTATCAAAAAATTCGTGTGTCTGATCTAAGTCGCCATCAGTAGCACTGACATAACAAGAATATAATTCGGATATCGCTGCCACCTTCTGGCAATTGGTTGTAGAAACAGTAGGACGCTTGTTTATGCAGACACCAACAGTCGCTGCATCAGTGTACGTGATGTTCACATAAAGACTAATCACAGTGATTTGAATGAGACCTATGACCAATAACACTTTCATTTTACTTTCCATAATTCTCTATATAGTAGTTGCTTCTAAAGTTACAGTTGATGTCTTGTTACCAGAAAATACATCAGATGGTATCAGAAGATAAAAACCTATATTAATCTCATCGTCTGCATCCTCTGCTTTTAGATTATTGCAAACAGTTGTATAGAATATGCTAGATACGTCTATGAAATCCTTGTTAGTAGGATCATCGCAGATTTCTCCTCTGTCAGATTGTAAAACAATGTATCGGAATCTTGCCGATGTTCCATTTCCGCCTAGAAGCGTGCTTGCATTTTTATTTGATATGAGCATTACCCTTAAGTTTGAATTCCCGTTGTTCATCAACGAAATCGGCTGGGGTCCGGGATTCTCTATATAACTGCAACCACCAGAAGAGTTTGAGATGCCAGCCCCCAGAGTGTAGAGGTCGCAAGGCATATTGGACTTTGTCTCAACTGAGCCCCAATAGACAGAAGACGCTGGAAAGCTCAGGGAAGATGTTGGTTGAACAGATAATTGTATCGAACTTTCTGTGCTAGTGGATCTTCCCGAGACGCCAGCAGGTGGTGAAAAGTGGAGGGCAGTAGTTATAAGAATAGCTATAATTACCGAAACAAAGACTATTATGTAGCGGATCTTCATATATAATCCATATTGCTTCTGGGTAATAAATTCTGATGCGTTAAAGTATCAAGTATAATAAAAAACTATTTTCAACGTTCCAGTATAATTCCCAAACTGAGTATTTTCAGGGACTGTAACTGTCAAAGGCACGTTCTTTTTTTCTGAGGGGTTAAGAAGGAAATCGTTTGTCCCAATGGAAACCCAATTGGAAATTTCGCCATCTTTGAAAAGTTTGACACGGAGCGATGAATTATAGGAATGCTCGAGGATTACGTCCCTAGTTCCCGAATTTTCTGGAGTGACTTTGCCGAAATACACTTTATCTTTATCGAGGTTAAATCCCAGCTTACCGTCTACAGTCACATGAAGATCCAGAACCTTTACATCATATGGAATTGAGTTTAGTATTTCAATTACACCTAAAGCTACTAAAATACACACGAAAAGAGCGGCAATGATTTTTACTCTTCTTCTAAGAAAACTATTTTTGGGTTTTTTTGCCATACTGGAAAAGATTTCAAAGATCTGTTCGGGCTTTGTTGTTTTTTGAAGGGCGTTTTTTCTTTTTTACTTTTTTCTTTGAAACTTCTGCAGAATCATTTTCTTTCTCATTATCTTCTTCTGCCGCCTTTGGCTTTTTTGTTTTTAATTTAAATTTAAAGAATACGACTATTGCGACTAGCAGAATAACTCCAACAACGCCTAGCATCATCAACATTGCCATATCAGGGGCTTTTCCAGTCGCTAGGGGTTCAGATTTTACCGGCTCCGACTGCTTCTCTGAAAGCATTATCTTTCCTGTTTTCTTAGAAGTTTTCTCGTTGAAGAACACAGTGACTTCAGCATCGTATTCGTCTTCCTTTAGATCTTTCGTGTTCCAGTATACTGTCAGATTTTTGCTCTCGAAGCCTGCTAAGTTTTCTGTAGGTGACTTAAGCGTCTCTATTAGAGAACCTTTTTTGGTGATTTTCAGCTCCCCTACAACGTCTTTTATCTCAGAATTCGACTCGCTTTTTATTGATATTGCAATAGGATTTATCTGTTGTGCGAAGGCCTGGGAAGTGAATTCTGTTATGCTTATCGAATCCTCGCCTACCCTGAATTCTGATTCAGAAACAGCTTCCTTGTCAGAGTAGTGGACAACAGCCTTGGCCTTGTATTTACCTTGTTTAAATCTCTTATCTTGAACAATACTTTCCTTGAAATTTATAGATTTTCCAGACTCGACTGTTTTTTCTGCTGTAGTTATTGTGCTCAACTTCTCGCCATCCTGTGTTGAGATTTCTATAGACCCTTTCGCAGAAAAAGTTTCTTGGCCTAAGTTGCTTACCTCGAGATCCAGCTTTATATCACTTCCAACAAGAACATCAGCTATTCTTAGTGACGCCTCGCCATAAATTCCTGTGTATGGTACTTTCGTATTTATTACGCCTACTACTCCTATGGCAGTCCCTACTGTGTCTCCAGATTCGTCTGTTTTTTGAAAAACTTTTACATAACTTATGTATGCACCACCTCTTTTAAGTTTTGCTGGAAACGAAATAGATAGATCAAACTTACTCTGACCATTTTCCATTCTCTTATTCACTATTGAACTATAGTCCTTGAGAAAACCTTCCATTACAACTGTATAGTCATCTGTAGACAAGGAGTCTATAACAATGAATGTTATGGTCTGTTGTTTATTCGCCTCAAAATCAACTCCAAGCCTAGACGGTGTTATACCAAAACCATGGACCAGTGGGACAATGGTCAATGTAACTACGAGAAGAAATACAATAAATGGCTTGATCATAAAATATAATATAGTATATTAACTTTAACTATTTATAAAACTTTTGACTTGTCCGGCTCTGGGACAAGTTATTTCTGAACCCTTATAAAGAATAAGTTATGAAGAAAAC
>CAYYYJ010000039.1:0-6115 GCA_964476045.1 uncultured archaeon
AACCCGCCTATCGCAGAACCAATCTGGTTAAATAAAGTCCCTGTCGACTCAACCTACCTATATCCTATATGGTAGTTTGCAGAGTCCCAGAGGAACTCTTCTTCAACCCTGATTTTTGGTTAGGTTTTGCATCAAAATTATGTCATTATTTTTTTCTTAACTCTGTCTTCGAGCATCTTAACCCTTTCCCTCGCCTTTTCCGTCATAACATACCTATCTGGAAGTTCTTTGAGCCAGCCATCTTTCAATAAATTTTTAATCACTTTCTTTGCCGATCTAATTGCTTCAGGAGTCGGTTTATTCCATCTGCCAGAAAACCTATAATACTGAGCTATTTTATCTATATCTTTTGTTCCGAGATTTTCTAAACCGCTAACTCTCCAGACTAATTCATTTAGCCTATCCTCTTCTTGTTTTTTGTCCATTTTCTCTATAGTAGAAAAGCTCTTTTCGGTCGCAATATATCGAGTCTTTAACTCTCTAAGCCACCCCTTATTAATAAGACTCTCCACAAAGCTTTTAGCGGATTCTATATGACCCGTTATTACAAGACAATGTCCTCTTTCTATAGAATCTGCTATCTTTTTGATATTTTTTGTCTTCAATTTTTGTATTCTTACAGCTTTCAAAGCATTTTCTCTATCACACATCTGCACCGTTCCTATGAATTTCTCCATAAACAATACGATTCAAGTTCTCCCCTTTCACACAGTTGCTAAATTCAAAATTGTCTAAATTTTCTATCGGAGATTTTATTAAGTCATCACACCGCGTCTGACCCTCTCTCTCAGCATTTCGATTCTTTTTTTGGACCTATCTGTCATTATATACCTATCTGAAAGTTCTTTTAGCCAACCGCTGTCTATCCGCTTCTTGATAATTGACTCCATCATTTCTAGTGATTCTTTATCTGTTGAACCAAGGATATTTTTAGCTAAAGATTTAAGATTTTTAGTTTTGACATCTTCAATATCTCTTGCCCTAGACGCCATACCATTCATCTCCAAACCTTCTGCTGTCCATGACATATTAGTTAACCCACCTTACCGAATTAAAACCGTTGGAAAATATCTCTTCCACACTCAAAAAATCATTTAATGTGCCGGGTTTCAATTGATTCACAATAAAATCTATCGAGCTTGCCATTTTAGTATCACCCAAATTTTTGTACATAACTTTCATCTCAGCTAAATAACCAATATTATGAGGGAAATCTGAAATAAATTCTATTTCTTTGGTTGTCAACGCAGACCCTTTATTAACCAACTTCATCAACCCCATGTCCTCAAACTGTTTCTCCCACCCTCTTAGCCACTTTTGTCTGTTAACCATCGAATTGGTCATTAAGAGCTTATTTTTAACTGTATTCATAAATGGATCCCATAAATCCTCCATTTTCATTCCCACCTGTTTTTTGAGTATATTGTTAGATAATGTATCCCAATATCCTTTAGTCGCATCGGCTACTGAATTAAATTTCTTCCCGTCAATAAGGACTTTATCAGACACGCTAGCTTTATGACCCAATTCGTGAAGGAAAGTATCATATAATTCAGCTGAACTGTACTGCCTAGATCCGTCTAGTGGTTTTCTTAAAGTCGCCATAAGTTCATTATCAGCAAAATTGAAAGCTCCAGAGGCTCCATTAGGATCTTTGAACTTCCAAACCATGTTTTCAGGCAATTTGACCCCCCTTCTTTCGAAAACTCTTACAGCATCCTCAAACTCGCTGCTTTGTAGCATGTCAAAGGCTTGCCTCACTAATGAAGACTGTTTGTTTGCAGCTACACCTGCAAAATCGAAGTTTACAAGCATTCCACGTCTTTCCCAGCCGATTAAAGTTTGCATTTCAACTTCATCCAATGTTTGTGAAATAACTTTAGCATTCCCCGATCCAATTTTCTTGGCCAAATACTTTTCAAAATGCTCTTTAGCCGGCAATTTTGTTATTTTACTCAATTCCGTGGAATCTTTTATTCCAGTTTTAGTTAATGAGTTCTCTATTCTTCCTTTAGCGAGAGTATTTGCACCGACTTTTTCGATGTTTTTCCCAACATCGTCTGCGAGCTTCAAAAGCCGCGAGTCTTTTATGAAAGTTTTTACCCCTCTCATCATTGCTCCAGCATTTCCTAATCCAACTAGGCCTATGGTGACCATGTCCCAGGCATCTAAAGGTTGACCAGATATAGCAGTTTTGGCAAATATATTTGCTATTGTAGCAATATCCAGTGCGATCATAGCTGGGACTAAGAATCCTGCAGATAAACCACCTGTTAATATAAGGCTAGCTACTATAACACCTACAACAGCTATTCCTATCATCAAGTCTATTGCCTGGTGCGGATTGTTAACAGCCCAATTCCATGCACTCTGTAAAGAGCCAATAGGATCGGTTGCAAACTTGACCAGAGTTTCCCCTAAACCTTTTAATGCGCCGCCGAGCCAGGACACGAATCCTCCGATAGCTGACCCAATCTGGTTAAATAAAGTCCCTGTCGACTCAACCTGCCCGCCATAAGCTACAATCGCATTCCTTGAAGAAGTCAAACTCAACAAAATATTTATTTGCGCGAGGTTCTGCTGGGCTATTTGTAGGTCATCTGGTGTGAGCACAGGGCAATATAAATTACTGCAGCTATTTGAATCAGCTGATTTAAGCAGAGCTTCTAACTTCCTTTTCTGGTCTGCCAAAGATTCCAAAAAATGATGGGGTTATGTTAGAAAAGCTACCAAGGGAAGTTTGACATGGTTGGTGGAAAGATAAGTACAGGAAGATATTGCTGAAATAATAAGTTATTTTTCTATCGGATTTAGTTTTAAGTTTTCAACAGCTTTCCTGTACTTGGCTTCAAAATTCCCAAAAGATTTGTCACACTTTTTGCACTTAAACTCGGGACAATTTGGGTAAATCCTACAACCGCCGCTGATTAACTTACCTTCCATAATTTTCTTTCTAGATTCAGGCGCTGGTAAACCATACAATATCCGCAGGACATATTTCTCAGAATCACACTTTGGACATTTTTGACTATTCATAATGATTACTATGTCTTAACTTTATTTTTTTGAATTTAGGAACCACTGGACTTGGAGCTTCTCCGCTTACTAGACAAAGTATTTTATCCGTGTTCTCTTCTTCAGTTTTCCCTTCTTTTATTATATTAAATAAGTTCTCCAGCCAGTTATGGTCTAAACAATGGATAAAGTATTCCCTTTTACCAACATATCCTTCTAACATCTCTTCGTTTAATATTACATTATCTGTTATTATAAACTCCTTGAATTCCTCCTTGCGTTCTACAACTTCCTTTAAACCTTCTTTGAATTTAATCCAGTCAGGGTATTTCAGAAGTAAGTCGCAAATAGAATATTTCTTCCCCTCAATTTCGAATTCAAATAAATATTTTTTGTCTATTTTGGCAATTTTACCGTCCTTCCACATTTTGCGGAAGAAGTCTTTGTCCGGAAGCATTTTTCTTAGAAGTTTATACAAAGGCATTTTATTCTTGTAGCAGAAATATGGAAGTAGATTAAAAAAGAATGCCCTACCACCACTTTTATAAATGTGCACTGCGTAGCTGTTATGGTCACCTGGGGCAGACAATTCCATATTTTTTAAGTTCTTGAATGTATCTCCTATTTCTTCGAGAGAGACTAAAGTTTTATTCTTATATACTATAGGGTTTCTAATGAAAACACGTTCATATTCTTCTTTGTTTTTTGAAATAGTATCTACAACTTCCTTGATATCCAAGAACATGAAATTTCCTTGCCATCCCATAAGATCTCTTATCAGTTAAAGCTTTAAATATTATTGTTTAACAGAGGTAGCCTTGGATATAATACTTATTTTTTATTGCATATTCACAAATAGAAACTATTGTTCCAATAGAATCTTTGTAGTAGTCATAGAAGGATTCTTTCTTTATGTATAGAACTTCTTTCCCTCCTTTTTGGTTAATCCATCTTCGATTGAGTTTTTCTGTGAAAACTCTATTGACTACAATTTCTGATTTTTGTTTTCTTAAGTCAACTTCCCTATCCTTTAGTATGTAATAACACTGAGCCCACCCACCCTTTATGTAGACGATTTGATCCTCTATATAGAGATCTTGTGTATCAGAACAGCTTTTATTTTTAAAACAGATCCAATAGAAAAATGGAAACTCGCGTTTGTGCTTCTTTATAGTATCTAAAATTATTAGAAGTGTATTTTTCACCTTCAAAGGATTGAATGAAGTATTCGCATTTCTACAATCACCATAAGAAGACTTATCAGCTTTCTCATAAAAGTCTAAATCTAACTTAGAGTTAGCTAAGCTTTCTATAATTTTTATCCGGTCTTTGAAAAGCGGCCAATAATAGTGATATCTATATGATAAGTGTGGTATTTCTTTTAGAAATAAATGTTCTATTTCCTCGCCTTTCTTCTTAACAGCACAGATACCAAAATCAACGCCCATAAAATGCCAAATCAAGTTAATATTTGTCGGTTGGAATAACACGAAAGGTTATTCTACTTTTTAATCCGAAATTTCAGTATTTTATATACCATAGCCACTTTAGAAGGCTCTTTTAGGGAATCCCTGACTATATGATACGGTGAAATCTGGTTCCCTCCGACATCTATACCAAAATTACCCATCTGATTATCATGAACAATGTCTTTGGTTATTACCCACTTACCTCCGAGATTTCTTATTATAACTTCACCAAAATAGCTTCCAAAAATACTCGCTAGTGTACTTTCCCCAGGTTCGCTAAGCGATTGAACAATTCTTGGTTTCTTCTTTTCACTCTCGATGATCTCATCTACTAGACCCAAAGATTTCTCTGAAAAATCGAGGATCTTATTATACGTAGTCTTAGATATAATACACACCGTTTCTGCCACTTCTTTAGCAGCTTTGATTTTCTTCACAAGTCCTTGCGTATCTTTTCCTTTTTTGAAAAACATAGATTAAAGTTCAGGCCATTTATTTGATAGTTCTTCCATTTTTTTACTAAACTCTTCTTTTGTACCGAATTTGGTTATCATATGTTCATCTGTGTAAATTTCACCTCGTAGAGGATCTATAGTTTTCCATAATTTCAGAAGAGCTTTTTCAAATTCTTTTATGCTTTCTTTTTCAGTCGAATCCATTCTGATGTTATCAAAAGTAAAAGTCATATGATTTGAATCTATAATAGAAAGGTTTAAACCCCCGTGAATTATTCTATCCTTTATTTTCATGTCTATGGTAAGTGAGACATCTTCTTTTTTCTCGATAATTATGTCGTATAGTTTATCAATTAATTTGGTTTTGTCATTTGGTCCTATAGTTTCTTCGTCAAAACTACTTGTAATCTTAGCCTTTTTCCAACTAGTTATTCGACCTCTATGATATTTGTTGTAAGTCAAATCGCTTTCCAGAAGTTTAGCCATGAATCTTCTTAAAAACATCCCTCCCACATGCTTGACATAAAAATATATTATCAAATCCATATTATTTTATCAGCTCCACACCATACTTATTCAACATGTCTTGTACATCCTTTGTTATCTGGAACTCTGAATAGATTTTTAGATCTTTTATTTTTCCTTGTTGTTTTAGGAGAAGCCTCTCGCTAATCTGCCTTTCCAATGTTCTTAGTCTATCTCGATACATAATTGGATTATCATTCATTAACCCTTCCCAATGAACCCGCTTAGCCTCGACTGCTATATTGTCTTTTGTCAATAAATCTAAGTCAAACCCGTCTATTTTTGAGCCAAATGATTTAATGTTCCCCGGTCCCATTTTAATAGCTGCATTTACTTCTCCAACAGCGCCAGCTTCCCCTAATTTACCTGCTCTCCTAATAATGTCATCCATGCCCTGTATATTTAAAGATTTCAAAGTGTCTATATTCTTGCTCAGTTTTGAGAGATCCACGCCTTCAGCAAGTAATTTTGAAATTGCGTCGTCAGTAAACCCATGAACAATTTTCAAAGTTCTCTTCATCACATCTATTTCTTTAACCCCGCCCTTTATCGCATCCACAGTCTCTCCCCTAACCTGCGACTGCACAGACTTTATGTTCTTTTCTATCGCCTCCTGGGCAGCTTTATTTGCTGCGAGCCTTTCTGTGTTTT
>CAYYYJ010000040.1:0-6080 GCA_964476045.1 uncultured archaeon
GCCTCGTCAAACCAAGTATAATCATAATATTTCAGAGTATTTTCTACATATTCCTCTGCTGTTGAAAACCTTGCTTTGTTTATTTTGATATGTGTAAATTCGTGCAGTATGCTGCCGCGTTGGATCATTCCTTCAACAGGGACTTTAACGTTGAAGAAAACCATTACAATCTCCTATTTCTATATCTTTCTACATTCTCCTTGCCTTTTTCTGTCAGGATATAGGCGTCTTTGGTTTCTTCGATCCAACCCATGTTTTTGAGTTTTATTATCAGAGATTCTATATAGTCTCTGTCTTCTTTTATATTAGGATCTAGTTTGCTGCCATACTTATTAAAATACTCGATTATTCTAATTGCATCTTTTGTTCCAGCTTTAGTTATTCTTATCGTCTTTGCAACGTTCATCTCCCACATCCCAGGCATTGCTATATCTGTCATGTTCTCACCTCCGGGATAATTTTAAATAAATCAAGAATTTCTTTCTCTGAATCTCGTTGATCTAAAATCTTACCGTTTTTCATTTTATTATTGAAGAGGTTATCGAAGAAATCGTTAAGATCAGATATTTTGTTTGGAGTTGTTCTGCCTGAGTTTATTACTGTCTGTTCTATCTGTTCAAGTTTTTTGAAGCTTATTTGATCACCTGCTATATGAGCAAGTTGTTTAGTTGATGTTATAGCTTCTAGGGCTTTAGGAGGAAGATCTCTCAATTCTGATGTTACAAGGGGCCTTATTTTTGTTTCTATCTCTTCTGCTAATTGTCTAACTCTGGGTGCAAAAGCATTAGAATCATAGGATTTCATCAAGAAATTGACCTCAGCTTCGTCAAACCATGTTTTTTCGTAATATTGTTTGGTATTTTTTGTGTACTCTTCAGCAGTCGAAAACCTCGCTTTGTTTATTTTGATATGAACAAATTCGTGCAGTATAGAACTCCTTTTTGCCAATTCTTCTTTAGAGACTTTACTTGAGAGAACCAAGTAATCGTAACCTGAGCTAGCAGCACCCTCTTTTACGATTCTTTCATCATAAACTATCTTCTTAACATCAACATCAGGGAGTTTCCTTGAAGTTGCCAATATCTCTTCTTTTAGTTCGAGCAGATGCCTGCCTTGTTTTGCACTTATAGTCATGAGATATTCCGTCGGCCCTATTTGTATTCTCGATGCAACAGGTGGAAGGTCAAGCAAACTTTCTATTTCCCTGAATGTAAAGCCTTCAGATCTTAAATTTATCAGGCTTTTCAAAGATGGTCCAGATATGCCTGCATTGTCTGCTTTGTCCAAGTATGCTAGCACCCTGCTCTCGTCAGTGTTTTTTATTATGTCGCCCAGAATCTCCAATTTATCCCGGCTCAAGCCACCAGTTCGTTCAAAAAATAGTTTCATTCTGTTTTTTACCGGATCAGATAATTTATTGAACCAACTCAACTTCGTAGGGTCATAGTTCTTTAATGCTTCACCATAAACCCCCTTATCTGTTTTCTCAGCCAGCCTCCCGACCCCTTTCTGTATCTTCCCTACAGCAGCCGCATCCTTCCCAATCAGCCCAATCCTGTCCCCGAGCCGTCCGGCAAACCCTTCCAGCGCAAGATTTCCTATCCCAGATTTTATCCCTTTCGCTATAACGCCGGCGTTGGCCACGCCGACCAACCCGATTGTGACAATATCCCAGGCGTCCAGCGGCTGTTTGGAGATTATAACTTTTGTTAAGATATTTGCGACTGTGGCTATGTCTAGAGCGATCATTGCTGGGATAACAAACGCTGCTCCAAAGCCGCCTGTTAAAATTATTGAAGCTGCAATAACTGCTATTGTTGCAGCCATTATGGCCAGATCTATTGCCTGGTGCGGATTGTTAACAGCCCAATTCCATGCGCCCTGCAAAGATCCAATCGGGTCGTTTTCGAAGTTGCGGATGGTTTCGTCAATGCCTTTCAATATGCCGCCGACCCATGAAAAGAAACCAGTGGCTGCTTGGGAAACCCTGGTCGCCCAGTCGCCTATGGGTTCGAAAGTCCCGCTGTTAACGATAGAAGCCTGGCGGGACTTGAGGAGGGACTGTAAAACTGTTATCCTGGAAAGCTGGGCTAGGGCGTCGTCTTTGTCTTGCTGGCCTGTCAAGGATGGAATGATATTGTTTATTAGTTCGCCTTCGAGATCGTCTAACCCGCTGATTGAAGTTTTGAGGTTCTCTGCATACCCGCCTTTTATTTCAATTGGCCATTTTGTTTCGCCGAGTTTTCGTTCAGAAATTCCTATTTGGATGTCTATAGGAATTCCATTTTTGTCCAGTGGGGACTCTGAAGAATCCCCGTCCTGGAGGTCGGTTGTTTTTATGCTTATCTGGTGGGTTCCCGGGTCTGAAGAATTGAAAACCCAGATAACTGGGATGTAGCCTGGATATTCTGGGGAGTTTGTTTCACGGCTTGCTTGGATTGAGTTGGTTAGTTTATTGTGTTTGCTTAGTGTGAGTCTGTCTAATTCTAATATTGTGTATGAGCTTGCTGTGCCCCTGTTTTCGAGGTTGTGAAGCCTGAAGTATAAGGCTACTGGGCGGCCTTTTGAGATTGGGCTGAACTCTAAAATTTTTTTACCCCCTGGAGTTTGCATTTGCGATGGGACAGGCTGTGGACAGGCCCCATCATCTTGGGGGACTTCGTAGCACATTTTTATTTCCCTGATTTCCGGGTTTTTGTTTGGGGTTATTTTTATTGGGATCGAGGTTGTTGCTTGTTTGCAGCTCAAGAGATCGCAGTTGTTTTTGTCGACAACTTTTGCTGCGATGCTGTTCAAGTTCGCATCTTTTGGTATTTGGATCTCCTGGGTTATTGGGTTTTCTGTGTAAGTTTTCCATCCTGAGAATTGGTTCCATGTGTCGACGCGGAAATTGTTTTCAGAAAGTTTTAGAGTCAGTTTTATTTTGCTTCCCCCGGGGATTTCTGTTGGGTTTTGTTCTGTGAAGTCAGAGCAAGACCAGTTTTGGTTTTCGATTGAACACTTTTTGTAGGTTGCAGAATCGAGTGATATCGACTCTATTTTTATGTCAGGCCTCTTTACTGAGATTATTTGGGTGTATGCGTCGTGCCCTTGTTGGTCTGTTTGCCCTGATCTCGGGTCGCGGAAATAGTTGTTGTTCCCGTCGATTAAAACGCCGCGGACTTTGAACCAAAGGGATCCTGAAGATTTTGGTTTTATTGTGAACCAGAAACCTTTTGTCTGGCCGTGTGCCCATCTTCCCTTGAAGTCGATGAGGGTGTGGGAAGCCGGGAACTGCTGGTTATTGGAGTTCCAGATAAGGGATCCGGGCCTGTAGATCCCGTCTATAGGAAGGTCGCCGCCGTAGTTTAGGATTTCGAAGTTGCTGTCGAAAGACGGGGATACAAAAGAGGATGAGGCGTCATCGCCGATGTTTGTGTATTCTATGTATACTCCAATCGGCTTGTTCTGGCCTGTTTCAGCTGGATAATCTATCCTGTTTAGTTTTAGCTTTGGCGGGGGCTTTGAATTGCATTTTCCGTTTGAACAGCCGCCATAACAATTTTCTAGAAGGGTTTCCTGGCAGTTTTTATTTGTCTGCCAGAGTTCCTGGCCTTTGCAGGATGTCTGCTGGTTGCAGACTCTGGTGCAGGAGCCGACCCTGTTTTCACATTTTGGTTCATAACCCTCTGGGCATGTTTGGCATCCTGTGCCGCAGGCCAGTGATCTCGGCTGGTTGCAGGTTGGCCTGCCATTACAGTACCCGTTTGAGCAGCCGTATTCGCAATCAATGTAATCAGCTGACCATGAGCAGCCGGAGCTTTGGTAGCGCCTTGTGAACTGGTCGTAGCATTTGTATGAGCCTGTGCATGGCGTGGGCCGTGGTTTCACGTTTATGATAACTGGATAGACTCCCCACGATTGTTGGTCTCTATATCCTGTGTATTGGGGGCTTTCAGGGTTCCTTCTGCATGAGAGGCTGTTTCCATTTTCACAGAGGGCTGAACGGACTGCAACGAAGGAGGTCCCCGCAGCCTTTGGTTTAAGTTTTATTGTGAAAGTTTTTGTTTGCCCTGCTGGCCATGATCCCCAGAAATCTATAAGGGGATATTCTGCCTCTTTGGTTGACTCGCCAGTGTCGTATTTTGTCCACAGCCACTTGTAGCCTTTTGGATAAAGGGCTCTGTTTGGCAGGTCGCCAGAATACTCAAGTATATCCCAGTTATTATCAAAGGACGGGGAGATGAAAGAATTTGGGGAATATTTTCCCTGGTTCCTGTATTTGATTGTTACTGTGACAGTTTCTCCGAGGTTTATTTCTGGTTTGTAGTCTATCGAAACTAGCAATGGGGTTGGCTTGTTGCACAAGCCTGTCCAGAACCAGTCACAGCCGTTTTGGCCGCAAGGCACGAGTATAGAGCTGGTTCCTGATGTGCAGCGGGAATCTGAGCCTGAGCAGGCATTGGTTGTGTGTAGGGAGTCACAGGTTGATTGGGCTTGTGCAGGTTCTGCGAGGGCGAGGAAGGCAGCAAGTACAACTAACAAAAGCAGAGCCTTTTTAAGAGAGATTCCACTAAATCCCATTACATTTCTCCATGAAGAAATATTCTGTTTATAGAGTAGATGTAAGGCTTTTAAGCTTTGAAATGTTGGGGGTTTTGTTTTAGATAGGCTATTGGATTATTTATAGAAGGGGATATTTTTTGTAGTTGGATGCAATTTTTTAATGTTTATAGTGGCGGAAGAAAAGGCAGATTAATATAAGCGGCTCTGATTACGTATATGATATGGACAAAAAAATCGGCCAGATAAAGGCAAAGAGAGTTCCTATACTAAAGGAACACGGTGCAGTTAGGGCTGGAATATTTGGGTCTTTTGCCAGAGGAGAGGCTAAAAAAAGCAGCGATATCGGCATTTTAGTTGAACTTGTAAAAGGAAAAGCATTGTTGGATTTGGTTAGGCTAGAGAGGGGGCTTAAAATAGCCCTAGGCAACGAAGTTGATCTGCTTGCATACAAGCCAGTGAACCCTCTAATCAAAGAAAAAGTATTGGCAGAGGGGGTAAGAGTAATGTGAAGTTTCTAAAACATACCTAGAAACCACAGAATATCACGTGCGCATAAACTGACTTTATACTTCCCCGATCATGGTATAAATAAGGCCTTTGCCACGAAGGTTTTTGCTGTTTGAATAGTATTTGCAACAAGTTCCTGCTCTGCTTCTACACAAATACCGTATTGGAATTGCTCCCTTAAAACTTTGATGCCTTCATCTTCTTTGTTCCCAAGATTTCTTATAAGTTCTATATCATCTTTTGAGAGGGTTATTTTGCCTTCTCCGATTAACATCTCCAATAGGGTAAATGTACATTCCTGGTTCCTGCTTTCATAGCCAAAGTACGCCAAAACAGCTAAACATGCATGATAGATTGAATAAAAGGAAATTGAGAAAATCCAGTCATTGAACTCCTTCATGTCTGCCACTTTTTCAAGAAACTTTATATTATGCTCTGCCTTTGCCATGTGGTTTTTACAGGAGTCTATATTCTGGGCTATCTTCCTTATGCCCTTATGCTTTCTTCCAACCTCGCCTTTTTTAAGGCACTACTCAAATTTCTTCTTTATACTCATATTTCCTTTAATAGTTTCCAGTAAATATCTTCCCCATACAAAACTTTTCCGTCTTTTAGTACATTGACCAGAACAGGATCCTTCTCTTTTATTTTGTTTTTGAATTCAGAGAAGTTCATATATAGGGGGGAGATTTTGGTACTTTTTATCACTTCCGTTATTCCTTTAACATCAGAGGTTTTTTCAGAGAGGAGCAGAAGATCTATATCTGCTGGCCTTTTCTCTCCTCTTGCAGCAGAACCAAAAAGCACTACACAGCTGGTTTTTTTGGAAATTTCTTGTATCTTGGAAAATAATTCTGGATTCTTCTTGAAGACTTCCTTTCTGCCTTCTATTTCGGAGAGCTCACAGTATTTTGCCGCCAGGGAATTTTTAAGGTTCAGCTTGTAGAAAATATTATTCCCTTTTTTCTCTTTGAGGACTTCGTTTCTGGACTCCATTTCTTTCAGAGTCCTGTAGGCTGTTGCTGGAT
>CAYYYJ010000041.1:0-5782 GCA_964476045.1 uncultured archaeon
GCTGCCACAACTACAGCAACAATATCCCCTGGGAGTCCTGGAACGTCCAACGAATATAAAATAATACCTCTCAGAGGCGTGAACGATTTCTGGGCCCAAATATATTTACAGGATAAGTATGGAAACGATGGAAATTATTTACAAATTTATGAAGGTGAAACAGCTGATTTCTCTTATGCTGGTTTCAAAGTCAAGGTTATCGATGTGAGAGCTCAACCTGACAGGACTATTACAAGTGTTGATATAGAAATTATAGGGTTGCCATCGCCAACACCGACACCTTCAGGTGGCGGCAGTCCGCCTTCAGTGTCTCCCCCATCCCCAAGTCCATCTCCAGGAGCAAGCGCATCACCTTCACCAACTCCATCTCCAGGCCCTAGTCCTGGAGTTTCACCCTCACCAAGCCCTTCCCCATCACCTAGCCCTGGAGGCGGGAATCCAGCCCAGCAGTCAAGTGGCGGATCTGGCGGCAGTTCAAGCGGCGGCGGAAGCTCAATAAGCTTCCCAGGAGATTATGTTTACACAGGCGAAAAACAGCCTACAATCTTAGCAACAACTACTTTGAAAGCAACAGACTCTCTGCCAGCAAATAACATAACAGAATTCGACATAGGGGGAGATGTAGGAAACAGGTGGGGAATAAAAAAAATATCTGTTAATACATCTCAAACTGTTTTTGCATCAGATGCCATAATAGAAGTGCGAGTTTTTGATCTTGTCCCAAAAGAAGACGATACCAGACAAAAATTAACCAGCCTGCCTTCAAATTCAAAAACAATAAAGGCCCTGCAGATAAAAGTGCCTCAGGCCTTCAAGGAAAAAATAAGGTCAGCAAAAATAAGCTTTACAGTAAATAAAGACGAATTGAATTCTACAGATCCGCTGAGTGTGACCCTCTTGCGGTTTGCAAACAACAAGTGGGACGAAATTCCAACATCTGTAAAAGCGCAATCGGACGGTTCCCATGAATATACCTCCACAACACCAGGATTTTCAGTGTTTGCAATATCAGGGCTGGAAGGCAGACAGATATCTCTGGAATCTTCTGTACCCCAGCAAAATCAGACAACAAATATCACAGGCCTTGGCAACTTAAGTTCAAGCCAGAACAAATCCACTGGAAGCGCGGCAACCGGCCTCCTTACAGGCGGGCAAGCCCCAATCATAGTTGTAGTAATAATAATAGCTGTGGTTTTAGGATACTACTTCCTTATTAGAAAAAAAGACGGGATTCCTAAAGAACAAGCAACCACAGATTCAAACCAGCGACCTGAAGACCAGTCTAATCAGGAAAATAGTCCATCAGAAAATAAAAACGACGATGAGGATGAAAAACCATCAGGCGACCTTTACGGCAATTAAGGTTTTCTTTCATTTAAACCATTCGAAAAGAAAACGCAATCTTTATAACAGATAATCGGCATAAACCTAATATGGACGTCTCTATAGTTTTCGTATTTGTTTTTGTAATAATTGTTATAGGATTTCTTTTGGTTGGCGGAGTTGGTCTTGTCACAAGATTCTTTGGGCTAGGCGAAAATATCCAGATAGAAAGGCAGGCAGCTGAGTTCGAGCTGGCAGTTTACAGCAAAGAGAAAAAAACAGGAATATTCTGGACAACAACAGGGTCTAGCGAGGAATTCAATTTCTTGGTTGGAAGCGGGATAGAAAAAGCCTGTTTCTTTGACTCTAAAGACCCAAGAGATAATCCGGCTAAAGGCTGGATAGACGAATACGATTACCAACAGCTGATAAAAGATAATGGATACAGTCTTCTTTATTTTGTGCGGGGGAAAGGGCTTAAAGGATTTGCTTTGGAAAAATTCAAGCCAGCTGAAAACTTCTGCATAACTAGTACAACAAACCTGCTTTTGACTAATATGGGAAGTTATGTTGATGTAAAGGGAGCTTAACAGTTTTTCATATTAATACAATAGCCTAATATTATTATAGAAATCCGGAAAAGGCTACTATGGCATTGAGCATCTTCGAAATCTTTAAAATAGTTTTAGGTATAGTCATAGCCTCGTTTTTTTTGTTTTTCATGCTTCAGATAGCTGGAATATACTCTTTCACAGAAGCAAGATCAGGCCAACTAACAGAGTACAAAAATGTTAAAAAATTAATCGAGGATACTTATGTTTACTCTGTCCAATCAGAAACAGATTTAAAAAAACCGCCTATATTCTACGCGCCCCCGTATATTTCAGAGGCAGATGCGATTTCTGTAAACCCTTCAATACTTTATTTCTTCAAGCCAGGAAAAAGGCTCTCTGTATACAAAGCGTCAGCCGATTACGGTTTTTGGAAAATGGATTTTGTGTCTGCTTTGCCAGAAACAAAAATTCTTTTTAGCCTCGGCGAATATCAAATAGAAGATTACTCTTTATTGCACAACCTTACAGATCTGTTCCCACAGTCAGTAGACCCTAAAATAGAATTCGGATTTTGTAACGGGGATCTAGAGCTAGTCAGCAAAAGTAAAGATGATTTTATCAAACCTATAAGAGGCATAATAAGAACAAGATCGCCTCAAAATCTTGGGCTCAGTTTGTGCACTGCGAATTTTAATGGAACCGGAATCAAGGTTATTATAACAAAAAATGAGGCCAGTATCCCTGATACAGGTGTGGCTATCCAATTGCCTGACAGATCAAAAATAGGCGCGATATTATTCAAGGGCAAAGATAAAGACGGTTCGATCACAGATTACAGGCTGGTCTATAAAGACCCTTTAGACGCTTTTGCTGTTATAATAGGCGGCCTAGACTTCTACAAATATAAAAATAAATTGGAGTTCGAATCCCTTTTATCGTTTTCAATAGAAGAAGCCAAAAGAGCAAACCTTTTAGCAACAACTTATTCGAATCCTGATTTAAACAAACAAAAGTGTGCTGAAGGTTACAACAAGCTTAAAGTAAAAATGGACGGGGAGTTCAAAGCTTTTGTCGCCTCTGTGATAAATCTCCAGAATTACAATAACCCGGCTGAGATGCAGAAGTTTTTGGATCAGATGGACCAGGTAAATAAGCTTTACAGTGAGCTGGAGAAGGCCGGGTGCAGTTGAATATGTTTTTTAATAAAATGCCAAGAGCTCCGGAGTTCCCGAAGAGTTGCAAGTGGCTAAATACAAATAAATCCCTTTCCCTAAAAGAATTGGAAGGCCATGTTATTGTCCTCGATTTCTGGACATATTGCTGCATAAATTGCATGCATATTTTGCCGGACTTGGAGAAGCTGGAACAGAAATATGCAGATAAGCCGGTTGTTGTGGTTGGGGTCCATTCAGCAAAATTTGAAGAAGAATCTGAATCAAAGAATATAGAGCAAGCCATCTCGAGATATGAGATTAAACATCCGGTTATTGTAGACCAGAAAATGGGTATATGGAATTCTTATGGCGCAATCGGATGGCCAACTCTTGTAGTAATAGATCCTGAAGGAAATATTGTTTACAACCAGTCTGGTGAAGGACAATTGGGCACACTGATTAATTTAATAGATGTTCTTCTAGAGCATCATAAAGAAAAAGGGACTCTGGTTAAAACTAAAATTAAGGTTGAACAGACTGGAATTAAAAACAACAATATTCTTTCTTACCCAGCAAAAATGTGCTTCTCTCCGGACAAGAAAAAATTTGCCATTTCTGATTCAAATCATAACAGAATAGTGGTCTGTACTCTTCATGGAAAAATAGAAAAAATAATAGGCTCAGGTAAAAAAGGCTTCCTTGATGGTAAGTTTTCCGAATCAGAATTCAACAGGCCTCAGGGCATATTCTGGAATGAGAATAAAATTTATGTTACTGATACTGAAAATCATTCTGTAAGAGTTATTGATTTGGGCAAAGGAGAAGTTGAAACAATTGCTGGAACAGGTAGGCAGGCAAGCTATCCGCTTAAGTTTGGCAAAGGAAAAGATACTTCTTTATCTTCCCCGTGGGATTTAGTTGAGTGTAAAGGCAAATTGTATATTGCAATGGCAGGGACGCATCAGGTATGGAGCTATGATTTGGCTTCAGATAAAGTCGAACCTTTTGCAGGAAGCGGCTATGAAAATATAGTTGATGGTCCTTTATTCGCTGCGCAGTTTGCACAACCATCTGGTATCACTTTTCTGAATGGAAGCCTTTACATTGCTGACAGCGAAGTTTCTGGGATCAGAAAAATAGATTTGGAGGAAGAGAGGGTATCAACAATATCAGGAGAAGGCCTTTTTAGTTTCGGGCTGAAAGATGGGCGCACGCAAGATGCTTTATTCCAGCATCCTCTTGGGATTTGTTCTGACGGGAAAGATAATTTGTATATTGCAGATACTTACAATAATTCTATTAGACAGATTGATTTGGAGAAAGGTGAAGTCACATCTATAATAAAAAAATCTGAAAATAACATCTGCATGATAGGCGAAGAAAGATGCAATATCCTCGGCCTCTGGGAACCTTCAGATGTGAAGTATCTGGACGGGAAATTATATATTGTGGATACGAACAACCATCTCATAAGGATATCTGACCTGAAAACAAAAGAATTAAAGGATTTGGATATTGTTTTTTGAGTTTATTTCAGACCCTTTCTATACCCTCCAACACCTTTAGCTTTTTCAGTTTCAGCTCCCTTGGTGTCAGGTTGAGGTAATCATAGTCCTGAAAGCCTTTCACTATTTTCTGAAGCCTGTCAAAGAAATTTTCTTTCTTGTATTTTTTCAAGAGTTCGAAATACGCTTTGAAGTCTATACTGCAGTTGAAGAGCATACTCAATATATCTATCCTGTCCTTTTCCCCTTTCAGGCTTTCCTTCCTGTCAAGTTCAGCGCCTTGCTTGAGAGCAAGAAGATATCCAAGCTTTGCAACAGCGAAGCCTTCTATTTTTTCTGTCTGTATATATTCTACCGGGATGGCAAGGGTGGAATAATAAGGCACGTAAATATCTATGTCTATTTCACCCTTTTTGATCTCGTATTTTTTCAGGTTATCATTTTTCCTCAGGTCGTAACCCTCTTTTAGCTTTGAAAGGGTCTCGAAATCAACTGCTATGTCTATGTCTTTTGATTTATGCGTTTTTGCCCAAAGATAGACAGCCCATCCGCCTATGAGGGTAAAATCGAAGTCTTTTTTAATTTCCTGCAAAATCTGCCAGCTCTTCTCTGTCATTATGTTATTCCAGTAATCCATAGATATCCTTCTCCATCTCCTTTAAGAAATCTTTGGCGTACCACTCCTTGAGATTCCATAAGTCGACAAAAATATTTGCAAGGGTAATTTTTCCAATCCCGCCTTTCAAGACAAAAAGGTTAGGCGGATTATTGTTATCCGGAAACCTTTTCTTTATTTCCTCTGCATTGTCCGAATAGACATATACTTCCGAGTAGTCAGCAGGCATTTTTTTGAACATGAATTTGTAGCCTGAGTATGCTGTAAAAACAACATTTCCTGGCATTGATTTTTCGATCTCCACAACTGGCGCGCTTACCCGTGTCCTGTAAATTATGTCTTTCTCCAAATTCCTTATGCTCGCCCAGTAGAGCAGGACTTTTTTGGGGTCTGTTATTTCCAGGCTTCTCGCCCTGACCTTGATGGCTCCCATCCCCTTTAGCGGCTTTATTGCGTGGTTTACTGTGCTTAAGGATATGCCAAGAGACTTTGCTAGATGAGCCTGGCTGAGTGCCCTATTTCTCTTCTCTATTGCTTCTGAAAGCAATTCCCTGTACACTAACTCTAGTTTTTTCATATTATTTATTAGATAAGCCATTTATAAATGTTTCGATAATAGTAGAAAGATTG
>CAYYYJ010000042.1:0-5649 GCA_964476045.1 uncultured archaeon
GATTATTTCATCCTCTTAGTCCTCTGCACATCTTTCCACTGCCAAGAGAAAGATCTCAATCTAGCTGATCTTCCGTATCCGCAAGCTGAACATTTGACCTTATTTACATTATAAGAATGCCTTCCACATCTTTTGTGCTTCAATCATGTACTATGTACATAATCAGAAACTGCACTTGATGTGGTTCAGCTTGTGCTTTCTACCGAAACTTGGTGTTCCTTTTCCGACCATATTAATCACTGATGGTATTATTGACCTAAACATTTAAGAAGCTTCTGACCTCTTTCAGTTAGCTCAAAAATCTTAGTTTTGTATTCCCTAGTATTCACATTGCTACCATATATACCTTGCGTATACCTAATAAGATCCAAATTGTAAAATTTGTCAAATATCTCATCGACAGACCTATAAGTCACACCTATTTCTCCAGACAAGTCTTTTATAGACATTCCTCTAGCTTTTAAGCGGTTCAAGTATTTTAAATCTCGCCTGAGATAGTACTTCAAAAGCTGAACTAAATTACCCCTTCTATATCGGTGTTCAATGAAGTGATCATTTAATAGTACTTCTATAGCGTGTTTAGTTCCCCTATAGATAATCTTTTTTACTTTATCTGTCGTCCAGTAATCCTCTATGATTGGTTTTCCATATAACTGTGTGTAGCAGTATTCGATTAGCCCCACATATTTATTTTCAGCTACAATTCCAATTTCTATCGATTTATTGTGCTTGATGGCCCAACCATCTCCATCTTCGACTCCTTTGATGAAAGCTGAAATCCTGTCTTTTCTATCTAATAGTGCCCTTATATTTTGAAGAAGGTTCGAAAAAACAATACCAAATGCGGTATTGTATACTACAATTTCCGCACCGCCATTTTCAGAAGTTGGAGGTTTATTTCTAATCACATTAACGCGTATTTTGCTCTCATTCAAACCCAAAGCTTTAGACCAGAACGTTTTTACGGTATCTGAATAGTTTTTACTGCTTATTTTTATATATATGTAAATCTGCTCATCTTTTATTCTCCAGCATGTTTTCAGATAATCTACAAATCTTCTAACTATACTCTCATCGCAATTTGAGATACTTACCCTATTTTTGTTTAGTTTGAGACCTTCCGCCAAATAAAGCCCGAGATTCCAGAAGCAGAAGTCGTCTAATTTCATGAATCTTGGTGAAGTGAATATAGAAGGTTTAGAGCCACTTAAATAATAAAGAGTAATCGAATCATTCCCATTCTCAAAACAAGTGAAATTTTCATCCATCTTTATGAGAGAAATAATATCTATCATCTCGCTACGGTTTTCTATCTCTGGTTTCCATGAAATAGGTTTGCTACCTAAAACCTCTATTTTAATATCGCACGGAGGTTTTATCTTGGCTTTATCTATAGCTTCTTTTTTTAATGAGAGTATGTACGATATGCTAGTTCTGTGTTTAATTTTACATATTTTTGAAATAGAGATGATCTCTGGCTTGTCTAAAAGTTTGTATAGAATAACTCTGTTCTCATTAAAGAAATCTGATATATACTCTCTTTTTAGGGCTATATGGACTTTGCTATATAGTCTACAGTCCAAAATATGCCCCGAAAAACCTTTGGCGAATCCTGTTTCTAGCATAAATATTTTTTACTTTTCCTATTTAAACAGTTAACCGGAGGGCGATTCCGCTATTCCGCTAGAAATCGCGGAGTCAGAAGTATTCAAATTCATCAACCTCATAATCGTCAAATTCGGACAGAATCCAAATTTCCCTGTCAGTTAATTCCTCTCCGTTTTCAAGCCTGATTTTGGCTTCCAAAATCTCGTCCAAACTAGGTTTTTCTACTCTCATATCTTCCCCTTAGCAGTTTTTGCTGCCCTTGCTTTTGACTATATCAAAGCTCAGGGGGTTTTGTGGTCGAGCAAGCGGAAGCTGCCGCTGACCCCTTATTTTGTTCGAGAAAAATAGAGTCGATGGTTGAGCTGATCTACTGGGAGAAGCGAAACCCAAAAGCTTAAAGTGGGAGCTGGAAGCGACCCTTAAGCTTTTGAGATCCTGTAGAAGTTTAACAGAGTTTGAATAAACTAATAAAGACGAAGAGAATGATTGTTGTGGTAGGAACAGATATTTTTCCATCAACTCTTATAGCTCTCTGAACCCCTAATACTGATGTTATATCTATTCCAATAAAAGCTATCAATGTTTCTACTCTGGATATAGTCTGAACAAAACACGATAGCGTAAAAAATCCTAAGAAATTTACAAGTATTATTGGCAGTATAAGCGGTATTATTATTCTTTTAATGTCCATAATCAATCAAAACTAAAACTGATTTCTTCAAGCCTTTTTAATCTTTCTTCACTAAATTTTCCCTTATTATAAGCTTTCTTTTGAGTATTGCACCATTCCCATAATACTTTTTCAGACCCAATTGAATTTGGTTCTCTGTTATTCTTTTGTTTAAATTCTAAATATTTTTCATACATTTCTGTCCATAGGGAATCAAGTGGGTTCCATCTAAATCCTATGGCTTCTAATTTTTTAATACGTTCTGGAAATTTTCGTAGACTACCATCTTTATAACTGTGTCTTTGTTTCTGACACCAATTAGATATTATTTGTTCTTTTAAATCTTCGCTTCTTGAATAGGGTTCTTTTTTGTTCTTGGTCTTGAATTCGATATAAGCATTATAATTATCTTCCCATTGTGATTGTATCAGATCCCATGAGAATCCAATGTCCAGAAGTTTTTTAATTCTTTCCGGGTATTTTTTGAGTATTCCTTTTTTATACATCTTCCGTTGAACACCACACCATTGTGCTAAATTCCTTCCCCTCTCATCTTTGCTTTTATTGTTAGGCTCTTTTCCGGTACTTTTGAAGTCTATATATAATTTGTACATATTTTCCCATTCAGTTTCCAAATAATCCCAAACAAAACCAATTTCTTCTAGTTTTTTGAGTTTGAAAGGAGATTTATCTAATAATCCTTTTTTATAGAACACTCTCTGACGTCCGCACCATAGTGCTAATCTCCTTTCTTCTAAGTCTTTACTACTTTGATTCGGATCGGTTCCATTTTTTATTCTAAATTCGCGATATTTCTGGAACATATCTTCCCATGTATCTTTAAATGGGTCCCAGACGAACCCTATTTTTTTGAGTTTTTCTAATCTCTCGGGAACTTTTTGTAGTATGCCTTTCTTGTAATTTGTTCTTTGATTAGAACACCATTTACCTAATTTACTTTCATATTGATGATTCGAATGTTGATCGGGTTCTTTATTAAATTTCTCATAAAAGGCAACTAACTGTCCATACATCTCATCCCAATTTTTTCCAATAACATCTATAGTACGAACAGATATTTTATTTAGGAAATCATGAAAGTTTAGATTTTTTGGAAGTATAGAATCTTTTAAGTCAAAGATATCATCAAGCTTCTTCTTTCTAGCTTCAGATAATACTCTAGACTTCTTTGATCCCCATTTTTTCTTACCTTCAGACATTTTAAGATATTCTATTGTTTGTTGGAGTCTTTCGTCCTGGTCTTTCATTGCTTCGATTACTCTCCAAACCTGGTCAAAAGCAGAACTATTTACTATTTCATCTGCGCTTTCACTTCCTTCAACAAAAACAGGAATTATGATATAACCATATTCAGAATCTTTCTTCTTTCTAATGGCTCTTCCTGTTGCTTGAACAATATCAACTAGGTTCTTTTTAGGATCAACAAAATAAACGCCATCTATTGCAGGGACGTCCACGCCTTCTGTTAGGCATCTGGCGTTTGTGACTAATGATTTTTCTTTGGAAATAAATTCGTCTAGAATTCTTTTCCTATCATGTGTTGAAAAGGTACCGGATATATGATAGCAATCCACGTTTAATGGATTTTTGCCTTCTTTTTTTAAGAAATCCAGAAGGTTTTTCACATTTTTCTGGAAGATTTTAGCATCTTTGACTCTTGAATGGAAGGATATTACATGGTTAACCGTATTCATTGACTGTATCAATGTCCATGCTTTGGCTATGTTGTCTGCTGTTACATCTTCACCTCCAACATCCAACCAATACCGCCTGTCTATCAATTCCTTTATGGAAATATCAGATATTTTAACTTCTTTTTCTGGGAGTGTTATTATCTTTATTTTGTAATCTGAAAGAAGACCTAATTCTATGGCTTTGCCAAAGCTTATTTCATGAAATACCTTCCCGTATATTTTTTCATCGTCCATTGAGCAAAGCAAAATGTCCTCTTCTTGAGCCCTCGTCTTTACACGTGGAGCGAAAATCTTAGGTGTTGCTGTCATGAATAACTTCTTTTTGACAGGAACAGACAGACATCTGCTAAACAGCTTATTTTCCCTAGAAGATGTTCTATGCGCTTCGTCAAATACACCAAAGTCAAATTTAAAATCTGTTCCCTTTAGAGCGTCTAATACAACATCTGCGCTTTGGTATGTCGAGAAGACTATCTTGTCTTCCTTACCTTTCAAGAACTTGACTATTTCATCCTTATCTGTTGTTACAGGAACTCCCAATTCAGTGATGTCAATTCTAATTTCGTCCAATTCTTGGTCTTTAACAACGCTCTTATCACTGCAAACACATTTCGTAGAAAACTTATCTTTTCTGTGTTTAGACCATTGGTCTAGAGTCTGTTTAAGCAAAGATAGGCTAGGTAAGAATACAATTGAATTTTTGGGTTTTAATTTTTCCTTAATCCAAAGCGATGTTAAGGTCTTTCCTGTTCCACAAGCGTGGATCATTCGACCTTTATCATAATTCTCGAAATGTTTTAGGGCGTTGTTTATAGCATCTTCTTGATGGGGTTTTGGTGTAAACTCTATTATTTTTTCATGAGCACCTAAATAGTTTTTTATTTTGTTGAAGTCGTTTTTATCCAAATCCTCAAAATGTGTTTTCAATATTGCTGAGAAGTTAACATCTTTCATTGGGTGCAAAACCTGGCTAATATTACCCATTACCAATCTGAAGTCTGCCTTTTGGCTTGATCCAAAAAAAGTGCTTAACTCTCTCCAAGTGAGCAGATCCTGTGATCTAAATTTACATTGTACAGCCCAGAGATCCCCAGATTCTGTTATTGCTACTATGTCAATGCCATAATCCTTATCTAGTCTCAGGTTTAGTCTTTCTAAAATAGAAGGGTCTTTTATTTTTGAAAATAATTCTACTGATTTGAATTTTTCGTTGTGGATCTCAACTAGATATGTTTGACAAAACAATTCGAATAAATCACCCTTTAATTTCTGATCTTCTAGATTTGATAGTTTTGTTTCAAAGTCCTTGAATTTATCAATGTCTACCAAAAACTGAAGCAAATCGTTTTTTGATGTCATTGTAGGTCTCAAATTAGAATTGCTAATATTGATTTATAAGTTAGTCGCCTAGAGAGAAAACTGCGGAATTTATTCCGCAGATGAGCTGCATGTCTATTTCTCGAACAAAAATAAAATAAATAACGGGGAGCGAAACCTGCCCCGTTAACAGGCCACATCTGGTTACTAATAGGTTTCGCGACTTCTTAAAACTTTCGGAGGACTTATGACAGTAGAATTGATCAGCTCTAACCATAGTGTTGGCGAAGCCAACTATCATATGCAGTTCACGCCTGCATATAGGCGTGACATATTTGC
>CAYYYJ010000043.1:0-4402 GCA_964476045.1 uncultured archaeon
CCCGAATGAACTCTTCCAGTGTTTCCACTGAAATACAGAGGTCAAATTTCCGTTCTTTCCATGCCAAGATTATTGAGTTTGGATTTCCATGCCAGAATATACCAGAAATAAGGACATTTGTATCCAGCACAACCTTCATACGCGCTTCCTAGCTTCTGCAATATCCTCTTGACTGACGCCTTTTTTTTGCGCCCATTTTTGTGTGGCTTTCAGAAGCTTCCCAAAGCCTTCAAATTGCGGAATGCCTATCTTTTTCAGCATTATAGTGTCGCCTTCGCCTACTACGACAAACTTTGCACCTGAATCCAGATGCATGGACTCGCGCAGAGCCTGGGGAATGACAACCTGTCCTCTAGAAGACATGCTTGTGACTTCGACTTGTTCCATAAAGTTTTGCCTCCATTACTTATTAATAAGATTTTCTTATTTAAATGCTTTTTGACGCCGTGTTTCTAGCAATGCCATGTATTGATCAGATTAGGGGAAAATCCAAGTCTTCTAGAAAAAGGCTGAAAGGCGCTCTTGATTTTGGGTTGGAGGAGATTGTGATTGCCATTGTTGTTATCGTAGGCTTTTTGATGGCCATGACTTTTCTTTCGACTTCAAAGACTGGCCTGGAGGGGAGCATAAATTCTTTCTGCGAGAAAAATCCAAATAGTTATCTTTGCGGCGGGGAATCTGAGACAATAAATTTTGAGGACAGGGTTGCAGAGGCGTCTACTGAAGCCCTCACGTGCGCGGTGAATTCAGTGGCTGCTGGGAAGGAACAGACGTGCATTACTCAGAAATTCTCTGATTCCGGAAAGGACGCAAAACTGAAGGCGCCCACTGTAGAATGTAAAAAAGAAGGTGCAGAAGAGGCACAGAAAGTGAAACAAACACCTGAACCTTCAATAGATAGAGAATATAAACTGGCCACAATAAGTATTTCCTATCGGATGAATATTGTGAATAAAATAGAATTCAAAATTAATTCTCCTGGATCACTTTCTAAATGGCAGGAAATAGAGGCTTATCAGACTCAGAAAGGTGAAGAGGAAATCTTTAGTGATCTTATAAAACCGCTTTCTGGCAAGACACTAGAACAGAGTTTAGAAATTTTAGAAAAAAAAACCAGGGATAGAGGCAAAAAGGATGTGCTGACAACGAGAGCAAACGGTGAGACAGAGCTTGTTAGAGGAATTCTTAGTGTCGGAATAGGATCTCCTCTGTCTGTTCCAAATATCGGTGTTTTTATACCACAACTCTTACCAGAGTCTAGGAAAACCATCTCGGAGGTAACCTATATTTTTTCAGATTCAGGTAGCTCCTACAGATTCAATTCAAATAAATGGGAAGTAAATGTACAACCACCTCCACTAATCCGTTGGGTTCCTGCACAAGAATTAAAAGGTCCTCTTTATTTACACAACCAGATAAATCTTCCACAAAAGGGTGAGCAGGAAGGCCTGAAATCACTTCTCGAAATAGCTCAAGCGCCTCCAGACAGTTTCCTTATAATTTATCATCAAGATGGCAGAATAGAATTGCCCAAAGAGAACGCAAAGCCAGACGAATTTGTTTCCGCCTTTTTTAAACAAGAAGATACTGAAGATCTTTCGACACCTGTTTCTAAAATTAATTGTAATGTGAAGAATTTTAATTTGCCACAAGCTTTCGGAACTCTAACTGTGCCTAAAGTTGGCACCGAACTTAAGCCATCACAATGGATAGCTGGTTTAGGCGATCCGCAGTATTTGGTATATTGGCAAGACTTCCCTACAAATGAAGACGCTTCATGGAACTCTCAGGAAGCTTGGATGAGCAATGCAATCTTTTTAGCAATAAGCGCACTACCTGTGGGTGGAATAGTAACGAAAACTGTTGGTAAGGCTTACAGCGTTGGAAGGGGTATAGTTGCTATACCAGCTAAAGCTACAGCTACTGCGCTAAAAAGTGGGGCTGAAGCCGGGAAAAAAGCGTTTAGTAGGCTTGTTGCCAAAGCAGAAGCCGGAGCTGCGGAAAAAGCTGCCGAACTTACGGCAGAAGATGCCTATAGAATACTCTCTAGAGTAAAAAAGGAAGTTGAAGTTGGAAAACAACTTGCGGAAAAAGCCACTGAGAAAACGGCTATCATAACAATAGAAAAAGGGGCTTCTAAAGAAGCTGCTAGAAAAGCTTTGGAAGAAGCTTCTGTGAATAATCCGGTTATAAAACAAGCTTTGGATTCCATGATAGAGGAGGCATCTAACAGTATTGGGAAAGAGCAGTTCAAATTAGTTATAAAAACTCTTGGAGTATCTACACCGCTTGCTTGGGGGGCCGCAAAATTAGACAGCAAGCTCGACAAATACACTAGCATACCGAACAATATAGTTTTGAAACAACCAAAATTTTTCAATGACTTTCTGAATACCTACAACTTAGACAACAAGCTTGCTGATACAGGGAATCCGATAATTTTAAAGAAGACTTCTAAGCCATCATCTTTCTATTTGGCATCACCTTGCTATGGGAATATAACTGTAAGCACTAGTATGGCTAAATGCGAACTGTATTCATATAATAAAGGAACAAAGCTAACAAAATGTATAAATCCTGAAATAGTTTCTGATGCAGATAAATCATCTATCTGCCCCCTCCCGAACACTTTAGATGGGAATTTCCCAAAAGAGGTAAAGGATCTTGCAGCGAAAGAATTGTTTGATAGAAAGACGGACGAGAGAAAACTTTTTGAATATTCTGGAACTGATTTGAAAAAGATTTATTTGCCATATGCCCCATACCCTGGTTGGAAGAATGCTTATCTTGAGAATTTCAAAAAAACTGAATCATTGAACCCGAATATTTATTCAGCCAATCTTGTAGCTGATGGTGTATCAAATACAGAAATAACGTTATTTTGTGGACAGGTGCAAGCGATGCCCGAACTGTATGATACCGGTACTACATTTCAGGATGATTCACCATTTACTTGTAGAGTACCAATATCTTATCTCCAAAAATACAGTCAGATCTGGTATGATCAGCTAACTTCTGATACCAACTTACTCGGTTTAACAGCAATACGTTTAGTAAGTGATGCTCCGAAAGCTCAATTTACAAAATTCAACGGAATAGAATTTAATTTAAACCCGCAGAACTCAGTTTCTGGTCCGTATTTTGATAAAACAGTAAGTTTCAAAGACAATAATTTAGATGGTTTATGGGATCAGGTTGTGTTTACATTAAATAACAATGGGGACGAAAAAAGTTATGGCTTTGCAGATCCTAACCACGATAATAAAATAGATGAGACTTATGCAACCAAATGCAAAACTCCGGCCATTATAGTAGAACCCACAGATCCTAAGTCAACGAAATTGAAAGGCGATAATGGTGAGACTCTATCTAACTTCTGTTATACAAAACCAAATTGGAAAGCGAGCGCAGTGGAGTACGGAGCTCTCGCAGCTCAGATTGGAATAACGTTCGCTGGAAGAGGAACAACTTGGCAGGTTGGTGTTGCGGTTGCTGCTGGAATTTTGTTATACGGGCCAACATATATCAATGTGAATGATTATTGGCCTAATTAGATTTATCTTACAAACCAAGAATCAGATCCTTTTCTGCTCACTAATCTATGTGTAGTGGGGAAATAACCATCTTCTCTTTCTATGTTTACGCCTAAAACTAAAACACCGCTTATAGGACCAAAACCGAGGTCTGGTAAAACATCAGCATTATCGGCATCCCTGTCCAGATCATTCTCTCCCAGACTCCTTGCATCAAATCTTCCTGTTCTGATAATGGCATACCTCACAACTCTTTCTGTATAAAGCCTTCTTGCAGGCTTATCTGGTCTACCAAGAATATAATCGCCTGTTCTATTTCTAAAAATTTTGAAGAGCTCTTTTCTTCTGTCTGGAGGAAGTTTTAAGATAGCTTCTCGGCGTAAACCAGATTCGAATAGGCCTTCAAATCCATGAGGGATGTCCACCATTCCTTCTAATCTTCTTGAGCCGATATTTACAATACACAAAGGATCGAGAGTATCTAAAAGAGTATCCCTATCTCCACCATTCGCTGCTCTCATATGGGCTTCGTAAACTTGTAGAGGGTCAGCTGAATTGAAATCAGAACTTATTGGGTAATTATCCAAAGAAACCCATCTTATTCCAGGCTGGACTAAAGCGGGTGGAACCCTTGGGTAAAATGGGTGAAATAGGCTACTGTCCTTTATCTTATTCCCTGGGTCAACTGCATACATACCTCCAACAATTCCCGCTGCGGCAATTACAACAGATATTTTTCTCATATACACCTAATTATCGATTTGCTGTAAGCTTTATAAACATTACTATCTGGTAAAAATATTTTTCATACTATACAATAAATTTTGAGGACAGGGTTGCAGAGGCGTCTACTGAAGCCCTCACGTGCG
>CAYYYJ010000044.1:0-4365 GCA_964476045.1 uncultured archaeon
TTTGTCCGCTTTCATGGATGCATTCCAGTAACAGGCCATGCCAAACTTTTAAATCTTATATCCAAACTATTTATCGCAAGCTGTTTTCGGCCCGACAATATTCTTATGAGAGACCCTATAACAATACGCGGCTTTAAGGACATCCAGAAGATTGGGGAAGGCGGCTCCTCGATTATTTACAGGGGCGTATGGAGCCTCTCAGGCGAACCTGTGGCAATAAAATTAGCGAGGCCTGAATACAGGAATCTTGTTGACACTGAAGCCAAAACCCAATACATGCTTTCCAATCCTGAAAACCCGCACCCAAATATAGTGAAAGTAATAACATACGGCGAGACAAGTGAGGAGGTTCCATATTTTGCAATGGAACTTATGGAGGGAAGCCTTAGGGATTTTACAGGCAAACCGCCAGCTGAGTTGAAGGCGGTCTTTGTGTGTCTGGAACAAGTCCTTGCTGGCCTTGAACATGCGCACAGCAAAGAAGTTGTCCATGGCGACCTAAAGCCTGCAAATGTCCTTGTGAACGGGGGAGAAGTTAAGCTGTCTGACTTTGGTTTTGGGAGGCAATATGACAGGGAAACATTCAAATCAACAATGAGCAGTTCAGAGCTTCGTGGCACAGTAGAGTATGTTGCGCCTGAAATACTCGAAGGCAGGCCCTCTTCCTTTGTTTCTGATATCTATTCCCTCGGAGTTTTAATGCATGAGCTGTTTACCGGGAGAAAACCAGCTTACGGGACAAGGATTCGGGAAATCAACCATGATATTCCAGAGGAGATTGATTCTGTTGTCACAGCCTGCCTGAAAAGGGACCCTGCAGAAAGGATACCAAGAATAGGCATAATAATGGAACAGCTTTACGGAAAGAGTTTCAAAACAATAAAAACCCAAAATTCCCCCGGATATTTCTCAAGGACCTGGGCATGGCTAATGGAAGATATTGGCAGCAAGGGAAAAGGGGAAGCTCAGGTTGTGATGGCGCCAGAGGAAATAGAAAAACGGGCTGCAGCGCACATGGCCGCCCTTGAAGCAACCCGGCACGCAATAAAGAAGAAAAAAGAGGAAGTAAAAACAGCTGAAGCGGCAATCGTGCGTAAACACGCCGAGATAGCTGAATTAAATTCTGGAATAACCAGATTAAAAGAGGAAATAAAAACCCTAAAAATGAAATACAAAACCCAACTGCGGGAAGGCGGGGTAAAATGGACAGATCCGGATGAGTCAGGAAGGCTTAAAAAGGTGTTTGGATGGCTCTGGTGGGAGGTATGAAGTTATGAAAAAGATAACAGCAATTGTTGGCAGTATAGCAGCGTTATCTGGAGCTGCGTATGCAGGCCACAGAATTAGCCGGTATCAGGATAGGGAAACAACAGTTTATTTAGCTGAGACTGAAATTGCCAGACCGAAAGCTCAGATAGCACCTTCACCGCCTGCTCCTGTAAGTTCGATAGTTGACCCTTTTCCAATCTATCCTCTCCGTGTTTTGGAAACTCTGTTAAAAGCAAAACTGTCTCGAGATCCAAAGGACGAGTGGAAAGATATGGGAGAAGGCAGATCTTCGGCTCCTGCTAAAAAAAGAGGGCTGTTTATTCCGTGTGCAGAAACAGCAGAACGTACACCAGGCAGCAGGCCTAGAAAATTTATTATATATCTCCCCAATGAAAAGGCCAGGGAAAAATTCCTAAACGCAGCATTAAATTTTTATAGAATGAACGATCGAGATACCTCTTTGACACTTGACATAAATGTAACCGATGCAAGGCAGGCATTTCATTTCAATCCAAGGGAAAGCGAAAACTTTTACCCTGTTGAAATGAAACCGCGTATTGAAGTAGCTATTCCAGGAATGTCGGGGGACACGCCAATAGTAGCTGTCTATGATGACAGATGGCTCGATGTAAATGAGGATATAGGTTCTGTAGATGATGTTTTGGGTCTTACAAAACTAGAATCAGGTCCAATACCAATGCCCTCGCCTCCAGCAGGTTCACCAGGTTCTACAACAAGATCAACGCCGTCAGGCAGATCTGGCAGCTCCCCTGAAGCAGAGGCCAGAAGACATGATAGAGAGGCGTACAGGCAATTTAGGAAGAATTTGGCAGAAGTTGAAAAAATACGCACACCTGAAGATGCTAAAAGATTAGTATTAACTTTATATACATGGACATATACAGGCCATTAAGCAAGAACAGGTGAACAGAAGCAAGTAGTAGTTATGAAAAAGATAACAGCAATTGTTGGCGGTATAGCAGCGTTATCTGGAGCTGCGTATGCAGGCCACAGAATTAGCCGGTATCAGGATAGGGAAACAACAGTTTATTTAGCTGAGACAGCAAAACTAAGATCGCAAGTGGCGGCGGCGCAAGCCAAGCCAGCTACTTTAGCTGATATATACCCCAAAAGCAGATATCTTAGAATCCGTACAGACTTGATGGTTGAATCGGATCTTGATTATACAGCAGGGATTGAAAGGTTGGAATCAGGCAACTATCGCCTGGCAAAGGGGCTGAAGAAAGAATTGTTTATCCCCTGCCTTGAAATTAACCAGGACGGGTCATCTGGAAATCCATGGGTTGTCCACATCCGCGATGAGGAAGCTGTAAGAAGATACCTTGTAGCGCGGAAAAATCTAAAACATGAAAATCCCCAGCTAAAAGACCATGATATTGTATTAGGGCTGGACTGGGAGGCTGCCCGTCTAAATCCAACTGCTTGGGGACACAAGTGGAAATATCCTGTGGAGCCAGAGACACCAACGCCTTTTATAGAATTTACCGATGCAGCTACAGGCAAAAAAGTGTCCAACACGTCCCCTGTTGTGGCGGTATATGAAACAGGGAATCCGCCATATCTGTCGCTTCATCTGAGGCACGGAACGGCTGAATCAGAAAAAACAGGCCAGTAAAAACATAAATAGTTATGAAAAGGATGACAGCGGTTTTAGGGTCTCTAGCGTTCGCAGGAACGCTATAGCCACCCAACGAAATAAACTGCAGTAAACTTAAGCCTGAAACCGCAGCCAGCAAGTGCAGATTATTTATTTGGAAGACTATAGCAGTTGGCGCAGCAGCTTATAAAACAGGCTACCTGAACAGGCTTTTTCCTGAAGAAAAGGTTACCCCATCACAACCAGCCGCCGCAAAACCAGAGTATACTTCGCCTAAACTAAGCGTCCCTGAAAACGAACTTCCAGACAGCTCTGTCCTCTACAAAATAGAACTTCTGGACATAGATACAAATAAACCCTATCTGTCAGGCACTTTTGAAGAACACATACCAAAACTGGACATAGTGAACGAAATAAGAAAGCAAGAAGGGAAGCCTCTGATAAAGCCAACCAAAAGGAGGATCAGGTTTGAAGGGGAGATAAAAAGACTTTTTGAGGAGGGGGTTTCCCCAAAACATTATTTTGCCAAAATAAATTTTAAGTCGGGTACAAGGTTGCGTCCATATTATCTGGAAACAGGACAAAACCCAGCCCCAATAGTAAGAGAAAGAGACAGTCAGGGAGAACACGTGTGGGTTTTTGATCACGACTATCATGATGAAGACCGGCCTCTTACTATTCCCTTTTTCACCTTTAAAAAAATAGAAGGCGAATAAATACAGCTTTCGACAAATATAAGGCATGGTATTCCTTTCGCTTCTTGTTGTCTGGTTGGGGGCTTTTGCAGGCAGGTTGTATCTTGGAAAGTCAGCTTTAAGGCTGCCTTATATTGACAGGCGCAAAACCCTGCATTTCGGCTTCCTGGACCTGTTTGTATATGGGACAGTGGCGTGGCTGGCCTACATTGCACAGTATACAAGCCTCAATATAATTGCGGCCCTACTGTACGGTTTTGGATCAAGGACTATAGTTGGACTGTTTGAAACTTACCTTAAAAAGAAGGGGATAAATCCGAAGATGTTCTAATTTAAAATCAGCGGATGCGCTGATAAAATTGCTGTGCATCTATGTCAACTTTTTTAACATGGAGCGCTATAATTTAAATCTGAAAAAAAAGAATTGCCTGAGCGGCAGGTTTTTAATTTTATGGCAGAAGGGGAAGACGCTGCGATAAGGTCTTTGAGGCGCGTTCTTGAAAAGGGATCTGGAAAGAGGGTAAGCTATAAGGAAGCGCAGGAAATGTACAGGCAGGCTGAGGCTGTTTACAGTAAGATGGCTCGGGAAGGGAAAATTTCACAAGGTTCTGGAAGCAGGCCTTCAAGCTGGCCTGTGGAATACAACAAAGCGAGGTCAGAGTTTGAAAGGTGGTATAATAAAGAGACTGACCCAAAATACAGGAAGGAGGAGTTGGAAGCCGGAAAGGTTTTTGCATGATAGTAGATTATTTGGTTGACCTGAACAAAATTGTAATAGACAAA
>CAYYYJ010000045.1:0-4201 GCA_964476045.1 uncultured archaeon
CTTATAGCCGAAGCCCTTTTAAAACTAAACAAAAACATCCATACTGTCTGCAAAAAAGCCGGCGAAAGAAAAGGCGTATTTAGATTAAGGCAATATAAAAAAATCATTGGAAACGGTTTTGAAACAGTCCATAAAGAATCCGGCTGTTTATTTAAATTAGACATAAGGAAAGCTTATTTTTCTGTAAGAGAATCCACAGAGCGCATGAGGATTTCTGAAAAAATAAAGCCGAACGAAAGAGTTCTTGTGCTCTTTTCCGGTGTGGGCCCTTTTGGGATCGTTCTCGCAAAAAAACACCCTGACTGCAAAATAGATATGGTTGAGATAAACCCTGCAGCATGCAGATACGCAGAAGAGAACATCAGGATAAACAAAGCCGGGGACCGCGTTAAAAACTATTGCGGCAACATAAGAAAAATCCACTCAAAGCTTGGAAAGTACGATAGGATAATAATGCCTCTACCTGAAACTGCATACAAGTTTTTAGATATAGCTGCCACACACTCCAAGAAGAACAGTATTATAAATCTCTATTCGATACAAGGAGAAACAGATAGCAAAATAGATAATATAATAAAAAAGAATAGAAAAATAAAAATCCTCGACAAAAGGAAAGTTCTGCCTTATGCTCCAGGTGTATGGAAATTTTGCTACACTCTAAGAAAAATATGAAAATAAATATTATAACCTACGGCTGCACAGCCAACCAGGGGGACAGCCACCTGATGCAATCTGTGCTCGAAAAGGCTGGGCATGAAATAACAGGCTCCCTGGAAGATGCAGATTATGTTATTGTAAACACTTGCGCAGTAAAAGAGGCCACTGAAAATAAAATAATCTCTAGACTTTCAAAGCTATCCAAAACAGGCAAGAAAATTATAATAGGTGGCTGTCTGACTAAGATCAATCTGAACAGGATAAAGAAATCTGTCCCAGGATTTTCTGGCATTCTAGACACAAGGTCTATCGAGAGCCTCCCTGAAATAATAGAAAAATCTGAGAATGGGGAAAAGAACCAGGTTATATTTTCGGAAAAATCCCCGATAAAACCAAGATTGGCTAAATTAGCAACGGGCTTGTCTGGAATAATCCAGATATCAGAAGGGTGCGACCTTTCCTGCACTTATTGCGCAACTACACTTGCGCGTGGCGACCTGCAGTGCTTTTCACCGGAAGATATAGTCCGTGGCGCAAGTTCTTTGATAAGGGAAGGCGCAAAGGAAATTCTCCTAACATCCCAGGATAACGGAGCTTACCTATATAATAAAAAACAGCTCCCAGAATTGTTGACAGAACTTTGTAAAATAGGCTCTGAATTTTTTATTAGAAATGGGATGACAAATCCTATGTATTTGAATAGTATATTAAACCCTTTGGTAGAAGCCTACAGAAATCCAAAAATCTATAAATTCCTGCATATTCCTATCCAATCTGGATCAGACAAAGTTTTAGCTGATATGAAAAGAGGATATAAAGCAGACAATTTCAGAAAATTTGCCCGCGAGTTCAGAAAAGTGTTCGAGAAGCTGACTCTATCTACAGATGTTATAGTCGGCTTTCCTACAGAGACAAAAGAAGATTTCAATAAAACAATCGATTTAGCAAAAGAAATCAGATTCGATATAGTTAATATTTCAAAATTCGGCCCAAGGCCTGGAACAGAGGCTTCTATGATGAAGCAGATCGACAAGAAAACAGTCAACAAAAGATCATCTGAACTTTCTAGAATAGCTGAAAAAATATCATTGGAAAAAAACAAGGAATTTATTGGGTGGAGCGGAATGGTCTTTATAAGCGGGTTAGCTGGCCAAAAAATCAAACCAAATCCCTCTCATCACAACCTCGTGCAGATAGGTAATATCAACTCAAACATTTTTCAGGCAAAATCTGAAAAAGAATTCAGGGGAGGCAATATTTTCTATAAGCCGGTATCCATTAAAACAGACAAGGATATTCTGGGAAAAGTTGTTAAAGTTAAAATAATTGGTTCAACGCAGGCTCTGCTTACAGGGGAGCTGCTCTAGACTATACTTTGACAACCCTGCTCGACCCATTCACTGATTTGTCTCTTTCTATTTTGTATACAGGCCCCTCAATATCCTCTGCAATCCTAGCTTCGTGTGTTATCAGAAAAATCTGGTTGACATAAGAACCAATGTTCTGGTCTAACGCAGAAGAAAACTGTTTTACCGAATTCGAGTCCAGATTATGCGTCGGTTCATCTAGTATCAGCCATTTCAAATTAGGTATGAATGCAAGTGAAAATGCAACTCTCAAAGCTAAACAGGCCAGTGTTCTTTCGCCCCCAGAAGCAAAACCATCGACATTTATCCAAGAATCCTGGTTCTTGGTCTCTAAAACATAATCCGAATCTTTTATCGAAAGCCTTATGTCTGTAAAATCGTTGTATGCGTAAAGGGCTGGCCAGATGCCAGACATTATGCTATTTACAGTTTTTGTAAACTCCTCCCTTAGCTGGCTCTGGGTAAGTTTTAATGCTTTTACAAAACCGTCGAGACAATTCGACATTTTACTGTAAACTTCTGCATCGGTTTCATACATTTTAATCAAAGAAAATCTTTTATTCAGGCCATCCAGTATACTCTTCTCCCTTCTAATAGAATTATCCAGCAATCTAATCTCAGAAGTGGTTTCCCCAAGATTTTTATTGAGTTCAAACAGGCCCTCTTTAAGATCTTTTAGATCCACTTTTTTCGCGTCTTTCTCTAGTTCTAGGCGCTCGTTCTCAAATCTCTCTATCTCCAGTTCCAATATCCTTATTTTGTTGTTCAGCCTCTCAATTATATTGAAATCACCTAATTTGTAATTCAATTTATCCATCTCCCGCGATTTTTCTTTTATAGAATTTTCAATAGACTCGATTTCTTTTTTCACAGACCCCATATCCTTTATTACGTTTTCTTGGTTTTTCCTTGCCTCCACTACAGCTTTGCCCTTTATTTCTTTGAGGTGGGATTTTTTTTCTGGTTGAAGCTCACTTTCACAAATAGGGCATCTGCCGGAATTCACTTTTTCCAGATCACTCAAGTTTTCTGACAGATTTTTTATTTGGGCAGTAAAGCCTGCTACAGTATCTCTAAAAGCCTCGAGTGAGGCTTTTTTCCCCTTTACTTCGTTCTCCAGACCAGCTATCTGAGCTCTTGTGGCCTCTATTGTTTCCAGTATACTATCTTTATCTAAACTTCTTGTGGACCCAATTTTTTCCTCGAGGCCTTCCCTCACCTCTTTTTCCGAGGCTTTCAATCCTTGCAATAGCTTGTTCAGCTCTATAATCCTGTTATTTTTAGCCTCTGCTTCAGAAAACACTTTGTTTAGTCTGTCCTTCTGGCTCATTATATCAGTCAGTTTTATCTCAAGCAAAACTCCCTTTTTCTGCAAATTTTCTATCTCCGACGAGCAGATTTTGAGGCTGTCCTCTATATTTTCCTTCCTTAGTTCTGTGAGTATTTTCATTTTCTCTTCTGTTTTATTATCAAAAGAGTTTTTCATGGAGCCCGCACACTCTTTTATAAAATCTATCCTGTCCAGTTTCAGCATCTTATCAATATGCTGCATCCTCTTCCCCTTCGGTATTGTAAGAAAATAGTCTATATTGTTTTGCTCAGAGTACACCGCTTTAGAAAAAAGTGGATAATCTATCTGCAATATCTTTTCTATGTGTTCGGTTACACCATTAGGATTAACTTCTATCAGCTTCCCGTCCTCCCGTATCTCAGCCAGAACAGTCCCCTTCCCCTTCTTTATCTTCCTCAATATTGAATATTTTTTGCCGCTGGAAAAAAATTCCAAATAAACCTCAGCCTCTTCTTTCTGGCCTGGCCTGGCCATTATCAGATCGTCTAGCCCAATCTTCCTGTTATTATGGTTAGGGAAAGTCCCGAATAGCGAGAAAGAAATTGCATCCAGTATAGAGGATTTGCCCGAACCATTTATCCCTATCAGGGCATTCACCCCCTTAGAAAAATCTAATTCAGAATCCAGATGCGATTTCCAGTTTTTCAACTTTATCTTCGTAATCATGATTATTTATTGAAAAGAAGTTTTTAGTACTTGACGTTTCGGGCCTAAGGCCACGATGTTACAAAGTATAAAGACGAAACACAATACAAAACAGTCGCAAAGCGCAGTTAACCAAAGCCTCAAATGCTATTCAAAACTCATGCTCCCATTGCCTTCCAAT
>CAYYYJ010000046.1:0-4192 GCA_964476045.1 uncultured archaeon
CATCTTCCAAAACAATTCCTATTTCTTTTAGTTTAGACCTCACAAGGTCTGCTTTCTGGAAGTCTTTTTTGGACCTGAACTTCTCTCTCAATTTTATCAGCTCTTTTATAATATCTTCGTCCCTCCCCTCAACTTCGTGGCCCGTGAACTCTAGGATAAGAGCTGTGAGTTTTTGGTTGAGGCCTTCAATTGTTTTTTCTTTTCCAAGATCCAGACCAAGGACTTTATCAAAGCTTTCGAAGAGGTTTTTTATTTCTGAGATGTTTCTCTCGGAGAGTTTTTGGTTTTCAGTTATCCTATTTATTTCTTTTACAAAATCGAAAATAGAAGCTAAAGCTTCTGGTGTGTTCAGGTCATCGTCCATATAGCTCTCAAAACTCTTCTTTTCTTTTTTTATTATCAGGGACACTTCATCGTTTTTGACGGGGCCTTCGTGCTTTTTCAGGCCATTTAAAAAATCGGCCAGCCTTTTCAGCGAGTTTTTTGCAGCTTCTATGCTCTCGAATGTGAAGTTTAGCTGCTGCCTGTAATGGGCTGACATTAAAAGGTATCTAAAGGCGCGGAGGTCGACGCCTTTGGATTCGAGATCTCTGAGAGTGTAGAAATTCTTTAGAGATTTGGACATTTTCTTTCCATCGACCATGAGATGCTCATTGTGAAGCCAATAATTCACAAACTTTTTGCCTGTGGACGCTTCTGACTGCGCAATCTCATTTTGGTGGTGCGGGAAGATGAGGTCAACCCCTCCTGTGTGAATATCAAAGCTATGACCGAGATACTTCATGCTCATCGCAGAACATTCGATGTGCCATCCTGGCCTTCCGCGTCCGATTTGAGTGTCCCAATAAACTTCCCCATCATCTTTGTCCCAAGCTTTCCACAAAACAAAGTCCTGAACCTGCTCTTTTGTGTACTCGTCTTGTTTGACCCTGGCTCCGGCTTTCAGGCCTTTCATGTCCAGGTGCGCAAATTTGCCGTAATCCGGGAATTTCCTGATGTTGTAGTAGACAGACCCGTCTTCGCCTTTGTATGCTATCCCTTTTTCGAGAAGATCACTGATTATCTGGACCATTTCCTTGATGTGATCGGTTGCTTTTGTGTAGCTTGTAGCTGGAAGGATGTTCATTTTTTTGATGTCTTCAAAAAAAGCGTTGTTGTATTTTTCTGTGAGCTGGTTTAGGGGAATTTTTTCTTGTTGGGATTTTTTAATTGTTTTGTCGTCAATGTCTGTGAGGTTCATTATCTGGATTACGTCAAAGCCCTTGAATGTGAGGTATCTTCTAAGAATATCTGCGAAAGTGTAGGCCCTGATATTTCCTATGTGCGCGAAATCGTAAGTTGTCGGGCCGCATGAGTAGATCCTGGCAATCTTGCCTCTGAGGGGAACGAACTCTTCCTTCTTCCTGGAAGCTGTGTTGAAAAATTGGATGGGCATAGTAGAAATTGATTGCTCAGGTTTAAGTAGGTTTATTCCATCTTTTTCTTCATTAATTCCTCAGCCTTCTTTCATGGAGAGTTAAATTAGAAAAAGATTAGAGATAAAATCGGATTAAAACACTATCGTATCTTCCCTTCCTTGACCTTCTCAACACCAATAGTCTCTTTTTTGGTTTTCAGCTGTTTCCCTTCAAAAGTCGCTTTGCCGTCCTTTACAAATAAAGTTAGTCCAGAAAATTCTTTTATGTCAATCTCTTTTCTGTCTGGCAGATAACCTTCTGGCAAAACCTGATCTCCGGGTTCGGATTTTTTTGGTATAAGAAGACCGACAATC
The DNA here is from genome assembly GCA_964476045.1 of uncultured archaeon. Lineage (GTDB taxonomy): Archaea > Aenigmatarchaeota > Aenigmatarchaeia > QMZP01 > JACQNV01 > CAYYYJ01. The sequence goes on from CAYYYJ010000046.1 coordinate 1,772, forward strand.
TCCTTGTTCTCCCCTGTTAAGACCATGCCTTGGCTCTCCAAGCCTCTTATCTCTGCTTTTTTCAGGTTCAGGACTGCCACTATTTTTTTATTTTTCAGGTCGTCTTTAGTATATCCATGAGGTTTCAGCCCTGAAAGTATCTGCCTTTTCTCTTTTCCGAAATCTATCTGCAAGACAAATAACTTGTCTGCATTTGGATGGTCCTCGACTTTTTCTATGAGACCGACCCGTAGATCCAGAGGGAAAATGTTTTCTGTTGTCACTGATTTTTTTACTGGCTTCCCAAAAATCTCTTCCATGGATGTCGGTTTTGTCACAGTTTTCTTGAGTTCTTCTATTTTTTCTTTTTCTATTGGCTTGAAAAGTATTTCTGACCTTTCTATCATCTGGCCTTTTTCCAGGTTTATTTTCTTTGCGTCATTCCATGTGAACCTGTCCCTCAAGCCAAGCTGGCTGAATATTCTTTTTGAAGTGTTTGGCAAAAACGGTTGGATTAGGATAGCTAGATCCACGCAAAGATTTGCTGACAGGTAGAGGACAGTATCACACCTCTTTGGGTCAGATTTTATCAGTTCCCATGGCTTGTTTTCCTGAAAATATTTGTTTCCGTCTGCAGAAAGTTCCAAGATTTTCTGGAGAGCTTCTCTTAATTTTACTTTTTCCATGAGGTCTGTGATTTCTTTGTGTATGCTCTCTATTTTTTTAATGAGAACTGTATCCTGCTGGGTGAGTTCATGATGGTCTAATTTCCTGCCAGTGTGGTTTACTATAAAGCTGAGGGCGCGGTTCACAAAGTTTCCAAGATTATTTATCAGCTCGTTGTTTACCCTTGCCTCGAATTCGTCCCACTTGAAATCAGAGTCTTTTGTCTCCGGTATTAGATGCGTTAGATAGTATCTCCAGACATCTGGATCTATTCCTGAAAGGGGGAGGCGCTCGCAGAAGACTCCCCAGTTCCTGCTTTTCGAGATCTTGTCGCCTTCGTAATTGCAGTACTGGAGACCTACAACCTGGTAAGGTAAATTATATTTGCCATTTGCAATTAGCATTGCTGGCCAGAAAATTGTGTGGAACGGAATATTGTCCTTGCCTAGGAAATTGTAGATTTTAGCTTCTGGATTTTTCCAGAAATTCTCCCACTCTCCTGGATGCCTCATGTTCTCTGCCCATTCTTTTGTGGAAGAGATGTATCCTATAGGCGCGTCAAACCAGACATAGAAAATTTTGTCTTCATATCCTGGCATAGGAACCTGCACTCCGAATTTCAAATCTCTTGTTATGCAACGAGACTTGAGGCCTTCATGTATCCAGCCCATGGCTAAGGCTGTGACCTGTTCGTTCCAGTGTTTGCTTGATTTTATCCATTTCTCTAGATCTGATTGGAGTCGGCCGAACTCTAAAAACAAATGCTTGGTTTTTTTGGGCTTTGGTTCAGTCCCGCAGATTTTGCATTTTGGTTTTTTCAGGTCTACAGGATCGAGGAGTTTTGTGCACTTGTCACATTGGTCGCCTCTTGCTTTTTCGTAATTACAGTTCGGACAGATCCCTTCTACATATCTGTCTGGAAGAGTCATATTGCAGTTCTTGCAGAAAGGGACTTTGATCTCTTTTTCTGTAATAAAGCCTTTGTCGTAAATTTCCTTGAAAAAAACTTTGGTTGTCTTGTGGTGGATTGGCTTTGATGTGCGGGAGAAATTGTCATAGCTGATTAAGAACCAGTCATATATTGATTTCTGGATTTTGTGGAATTCGTCTACGAGCTTCTGGGGAGCTACGCCAACTTCTCTTGCGGCAACTTCTGTCGGCGTCCCGTTTTCATCTGTCCCGCCGATAAACAAAGTTTCGTATCCCTTCAACCTGCAATATCTCGCGAATATATCTGCTGGCAGATGCGAGCCTACCATATTTCCTACATGCGGCACATTGTTTGCGTATGGGAGGGCGCAGAGTATTAAGCGATGCTCCTTATTATTATTTATCATAGAAAGTTGGAGATAGATTCTTGACCAACTGTGAAGAGAATCTATTTCGTCCCTATATCATTCCTAGAATAACTATATTGTTTTAGCTCGTTTTATAAGGCTTATGTGTAATCTAATATGAGCATGGGAATTCGAGACCAGATAGAAACAGTAGAAAGGCGTTTGACCCAGTTTTTGTGCCTTGTTTTTTCGGCTTTGTTGAAACCAAGGCGACTGCAAGCTTTTCTAATCCGCTTTCAGAATTAACCATTGGAACCATCTCTAGAGTTCTCAGCAGATTTGTATTGGTTGGTTCTCCCTTAAATGGGGATTTCTACAGAGCTACATATTTATAAATCATTCTTTTTCGTTACGGAATTCCCCCCTCGTCGTTTCGTTTTTAGTTAGTTTAGTTAGAAAATTGCCCCCTTCGTTAGCCCCTGAAATTATTGAATAGAAC
>CAYYYJ010000047.1:0-2011 GCA_964476045.1 uncultured archaeon
CGGGAGCGTTTTTTATTTTTAAACGGCACTGAACTAGACAGTTTTGATTGAATTTAATTTTAATCGCCTATGGGCGTATTTATTAAACCCCGCACACAAATATACACAGTTGCTTGTTATGACCGAAATAATATACTCAGAAAAACCAAAACTAAATAATCCTATTTTGATAGAAGGTTTGCCAGGCGTCGGAAACATAGGAAGGGTTGCTGCAGGCTACTTGGTTGAAGAATTGAAAGCTAAAAAATTCGCCACGCTTAATTCTGAATGGTTCTTTCCTTTTGTAATGTTGCAAGACAATTATTTGGTGCATCTTCCTGTGAACGAGTTCTATTACTATAAAGCGAAAAGGAAGGATGAAAGGGATTTGATTTTGTTAACAGGGGACTGCCAGTCTCTGGCGCCACAAGGACATTATATTGTTTCAGAGAAGATCCTGGAAGTCGCAGAGGCGTTCGGATGCAAGGAGATTATCACGATAGGAGGACTGGCAACAGGGGAAATAGAAGAAAAACCTAGAGTAGTCGGGGCAGTTTCTGATAAAAAACTTTTAGAGACATACAAGAATCTCGGGATAGATTTCAATGCAGGCGAGAAAGTAGGTTACATAGTTGGAGCTGCAGGACTTTTAGTAGGCTTAGGCAAACAGAGGGGTATGGAAGGGCTGTGTCTGCTAGGCGAGACTTCAGGATTCCCAATAGTCACAGACCCCAAATCAGCTGAGATTGTATTGAACACTTTAGTAAAAATATTGAGCATGAAACTGGACATGGGCAAACTTGAGGACAGGGTAAAGGAAATGGAGAATTTCATCAAGAAAGTCGAATCTCTGCAGAAGAAGGCGCTGACACAGATGTCCAAAACAGATAAGCCAGGCAAGGACGAGACGAGGTATATAGGGTAGGTTACTGCGATAACTTTATATTTATACTTATAGCAATACTTGATACTGGTTTTTGTATGTCAAATGGAGCCGTCCAATCTAAATATGAGAAAGTGAGGATTATTTCTGCCAGAGCGCTGCAGATAGCTCAGGGAGCGCCTCCACTAGTTAAGGTTCCAAAAAGCGTAACAAGCCCTGCTGACATAGCGGTGCTCGAGTGGGAAAAAGATCTTATTCCTATAGAAGCGAGAAAAAGGCAGCTATAATTAAAAAATCTGATTTTAAACGTTTAAATATCATGCAACATAATTAGGATATGCTTTATTGCAGCAACTATTAGGTTAGCTTATTGTAATTTAGGGATTTGAAAGATATGCTAGTAGATAAAAACGAATACTTGTCAGCTGGAATCCATATAGGAATGAAGACTTGCACTGCTTACATGAAGCAGTTTGTTTATAAGACGCGAGAAGATGGATTGTCTGTTTTTAACTTGCAAGAGGTCGATGAAAGAATAGCTAAAGCAATTAACCTCTTATCTAAATACAATAAAATAATGATTGCATCCCACAAGGAAGCTTCACATATCCCTGTCAAGAAATTTGGGGAATTAACAGACAGCAAAGCCATGATTACAAGGTTTTCGCCTGGCACTCTAACAAACCCTTCTTATAGGGAATTTTATGAACCTGACGCACTCATAGTTGTTGATCCTCTAATAGACAAGCAAGCCATAGAAGAGGCCAGGAAAAAGAAGGTAGTTATAATAGGTCTGTGTGACACATATAATGACCCTGTTGATATTGACCTCATAGTCCCAATAAACAACAACAGCACAAAGGCATTGGCCTTGTTTTTCTCTATCCTTTCAAGGGGCCTCATGAAAGCAAAAGGGAAGATTAAAAGCGATGAAGAGTTCACTTATACTTTGAAGGATTTCGGCGACACTGCGAAGCCAGGCAAATCCAAGGCTCGGGGAGAGCTAGATCTCGGAGATGACGGGATTGATATAGATATTGAAATTGAGAATAAAGATGCAGGGAAAAGAAAAGGGAAGAGAGAAAACCCAAAAGCAGCCTCTTCGAAAAAGGGGGCTAAAAGGCCGGAGAGAAGGGACAGCAAGAAAAG
>CAYYYJ010000047.1:2111-4145 GCA_964476045.1 uncultured archaeon
TATGATGAATCAGAAAAGAGTTGCGGCTGAAGTTATGAAGTGCGGTGTGAGCAGGGTTAAGATTCTCGATGCTAAACAGGCCGAAGAAGCTATCACAAGACAAGATATAAGAAATCTTATTAGAAAAGGCGCGATCATCAAGATCCAGAAAAAGGGGACTTCGAAAGCTTACTCTAAAAAATTACTGAGACAAAAAAAGAAGGGAAGAAGGGGCGGCCTAGGGAACAGGAAAGGCACGTTCGGGGCCAGGCATCCTAAAAAAGAGGCGTGGATAAGGACAGTAAGGCCTTTGAGAAACTTACTCAAAGATTTATCAGAAAACCAGCAGATAGAGAAGAAAGAGGGGAAGCATATTTATTACATGGTAAAAGGTGGCGCTTTCAGAAGTAAAGGGCATATGCTGACTTATTTGAAAGACCACGATCTAATCAAGAAAAGGGAGATTAAGAAGAAGGCTGCTTCCCAGAAAAAGCAATAGTTTATTCTAGAGCAGATCTTATAAATCCAGCAACTAGTTCCCAGTTAGGCGGTTTTTGAACATATAGAAAGTATCTTTTTGATCCAGGTGTTTCAGCAATTCTTCTACACTCATCTGCTTCTTTTACTTTTACTCGAGTTATATGGTCATTCCTTGTCAGAGTTGCTACCAAAGCAAAAGGAGTTGTAGGGGACTGTTCTCTAACAACTCCGGCAAAATCGATTCCGTAGTTGGCTGAACACGTATCGTTATCAGACACTATTGCGTCAGGTCTTCCTTCAGGCGCGTTTCTATACGAGTCCAAAGCCTTATCTACTGTTTCAAATGGCTTAACATCGTAACCATCGCCCAGCTTAGCTTTAAGGAATCTAATTCCCACCACTCTAACGGATTCAGAATCTTCTACATACCAAATATTTCTAATCATAGGCTTAGAACTGGAATAAGGCTTTATAAGCTTAACGCAAAGTGTGCAAGAAAGCCTTTATAATATTTAAACCCCATAAGCAAATACTAGCATTAAAAGACTTAGAACAGATTTTATTAGTTGAGACTTATGCCGAAAATTGTACTGCCTCACAGAAGGAGAAAAGAAGGGAAGACTAATTACAGGAAAAGACTTGATCTACTGAAATCACACCAATCCAGGCTTGTTGTCAGGAAATCTTCTAAAAACATCTATTGCCAGTTGGTGAATTATGAAGTAAAAGGCGATAAAACTGTTGCTTCATCTTCTTCAAAAGATTTGGGGAAGTTTGGATGGACATCTTTTGCAGGGAATTTGCCTGCAGCATATTTGACAGGCTTGCTTTTAGGTGTGAAAGCGAAAAAAGCAAAACTCAGCAATGCAATTTTGGATAAAGGATTGTACGAAACTGTACATGGGACAAGGCTGTTTGCTACCCTAAAAGGCGCTATTGATGGGGGTCTGGAGATCCCTCATTCAGAGGAAGCATTCCCATCAGCTGAAAGGATGTCTGGCAAACACATCGCAGATTACGCAGCTAAACTAAAGAAAGAAAAGCCTACAATCTACAAAAAACAGTTCTCTGCTTATCTGGAGAAAAAGGTTTCGCCAGAAGAGGTCCCTAAGCTTTTTGAGAGCGTTAAGGCGAAGATACTGGCTGAAGGGAAATAAGATTTAAAGCAGTTTTACGTTTAATTCTAAAGGAGCTAATGTGCCGAGGTGGCAGAATGGCTAATGCACTAGCTATCCTTTCTTTTCCAAAAAGAAAGGATACCGTACCCAAAGAAAAGGTTTTACAATTGGGAAGTGAATCTCGAAAACTAGCGCCCGCAAGGGCTTACAGGTTCGATTCCTGTCCTCGGCGCGGGCCCATAGTCTAGTGGTAGGACATGACCCTCACAGCACCTTTCTTAAAAAGAAAGCTGCACCAAAGAAGGTGTGAGAGCGGTCGAGGCAGGAGTTCAATTGCTAGCCTTTTCGTCGAAAGACCGACATAGATCCTGAACAATTAAATAAGATCTATGTCCAGCTGAAATCGAAAAGGCTACCGTACCCAAAAGAACTAAGATACAAAAACGGTTGGTTAATG
>CAYYYJ010000048.1:0-4118 GCA_964476045.1 uncultured archaeon
CATGTCTGGCACGTCCTCGAGAATTGGATAAGCTAATTTGCAATCCGAACACGTGAGAAACATCCCTTCTTCTTTCACATCGCCTTTGCACTTCGGGCAGGCGATTATTTCTAGCAGCTCTTTTTTTAGTGGCATATAACCTTTTCTTTCTGTTAATATGTTTATAAATTAGCTATCCAAAGAAAACGTTAACGAAAAGAAAACCTAGAATTTAAACACCCTATCAGGCATCACATACTGGTAAGCTTTCTCGCTTCTTAGATGAGACTTATAGTGGTCATACCCTTTCGTCACTTTGCCAACTGCAACAACATCATTCTTGTAAAACACTGCTACTAGATCGCCTTCTTTAACGTTTTCGTCCATGCCATCCAAATGGTAGCTCATCAAACCTATTCCGTGAATAACATTTTTCAGCGCGTTCTCTTTCACAAAAACTTTTTTCACGTGCATCCTTCTAAGGACATCCTCGATCCTGATTAATTTAGTTCTTTTAACATCCTCTAATTTCACGCATTCTGCATCGCGCACATTCCCGATAGCTGTTCGCCTGAGATCTTTCATGTGCGCCCCGCAGCCCAGATGTTTCCCTAAATCGTGGGCAAATTTCCTGACATAAAAACCAGCCTGGCATTTCACTTTCAATTCTATTTCCCTTTCACTGAAGTTTAGGATTTCTAAAGAGTAGACTTTCCTGACACGTTCTATCCTCGCAACAGCAGATCTTAAAGGTGGAAGCTGCCTTACATCACCTGTGAAATATCTGAGGGCCTCTTTCAGTTTTTCTTTAGTAATAGGCTTGTGCAGAGCGATGGTTGTTATATACTCTTTATCCAGTTTGTTCAACAAGATCATCGCTTTAGTGGCCTCATCTAAACAGACCAAAAGAAAGCCTACAGTATTATCATCAAGTGTTCCTGTATCCCCGGATTTTTTAGCGCCCAGCCTGATTTCAACCTCTTTGTCTGCTCGCCTGCTGCTCATCCATTTTGGTTTGTCCAAAAATATTGCGTGTTTGAGTGGTTGGCTCATAATATGTCCTTTTAAATATAGGATGTTCTTATTATAGATAGATTTAATAGCTTAAACAAAGGGTTAATCGGAAGCGAGCGAAATGAAGTGAAGCTCCTTTTTGATTAAACTTTTTCGGTAAAAAGTTTATGGCGAAGACAGTTAAATTCCCCGAAGCGGACAACAGGTTATTCAAAAGAGTTTTCATCTGCAGAGACTGTGGTGCAAAAACTCGAACAGACTTGCTTAGAGTAAAAGAAGGCCGTGTCAAATGCAGGAAATGCAAAGGCAGGGCTTTGAGGTTGAAACACAGGGATATCAAAGCTTAGTTGTGGTTTTTTTAATTCTTTCTATATCCTCAAAAGATCAGCGATAGTACTATCTTCGTTTAATTTCTTGTTAGTCTAAGATATTCAAAGAAATGATCCTTTACCATCTCTCGCATTTGAAGCGAAACCAGCGAAAAATTCGTATCTACGATCATCAAACAAATCGCTGGTCGCATATAATTTTATTTTAGGAGCCCCTAGTTTGCAATATCTTTCTCTAAAAGTATGAAGCCCTGATATCCTATTTCCACGTCACATAAAGCAGCGAAACCAGCGCTATCAGTTGGAATAAACCCACTGACAACTGGAAGGAGGTGAGATTATAGTCGCCGCGAGAAACCACCAGATCATAGAAATAGAAGTTCATTATATTGCCTAGCATAAAAGCAAGCGCAAAAAACATGAGCCCTAAAGTGAATTTGGCGTTCAGTTTTCTGTAGCTTTTGAAATAGAGGACAACTAACATTAGCGTTATTACTATGTTTGCTCCGAGAATGACCATTATCAAGGCGTCTTCTATTGGGAAAACCATATTTTATCACTTTTCTTTTTCTGTGAGCTTCTCGCTTATCTCATTAAAAATCTCGATGTTCTGCTGAAGCAGTGTTGATGGGAAGTATGCTGTTCCGTACTTCTTTTCCTCTGAGACTATAATCCTGTTTTGTTCTAAAGTTTTTATGTGGTGCTGGACTGTTTTGTAATCCAGATGCAGATCTGTTTTTATTTGATTCATATTGGCCGGCTTAGCTAATAAAAGTTTTACTATTTTGACTCGTGTAGGGCCTCCTCTCATACCTGCAAATATGTACCAGAAAACTCTTTTTACGTTAGAATCGAATACTATACCCATATAGTCTATTGATAGAAGTGTATTAATTAGTATTTGTGTTTATTCCCAAGTTACTTCTTGACAAGTTCCTTTATCCCGCCCATATATGGCCACAAGGCTTTAGGTATTTTTACAGATCCGTCTGCTTTTTGGTTAGCCTCTAGAAGGCAGACCATTATACGCGAAGTTGCTATGGCTGTGTTGTTCAGTGTGTGCACAAAGCCTAAAGGGGCTTGGCCTTCTTTTTCCCTGTACTTTATGCTAAGCCTTCTTGCCTGATAATCAGTGCAGTTCGAGTTTGACCCAACTTCTCGGTATTCCCCATCTGACATAAGACCCTCAGTATCATATTTCTTCGACGCTATTGAACCAATGTCTCCAGTACATACATTCACAACCCTAAAAGCCAGACCCAACCCTTCAAGCAATTGCTCTGTATTTTTTTGCAGGTCTTCATGTATTTTCCAAGAATCTTCTGGTTTGGAAAATATGAATTGTTCAATTTTGTTGAACTGGTGCATCCTGAACAGGCCTTTTGTGTATTTTCCGTGGGCTCCCACCTCTTTTCTAAAGCATGGAGAGATCCCTGCAATTTTCAGAGGCAATTGTTCTGATAAAAAAGTTTCATTCATGAACATCGAGGCTATTGGGTGTTCAGACGTCGCGATTAGATAGAGGTCTTCTTTCTCTATTTTGTACATCACATTTTCGAAGTCTGACAGGTCTGTCACGCCTTCGTAAGGTTTTCTCTGGAGCATGTAAGGCGGCTGGACAATCATGAATCCTTTTTTCATCAAGAAATCTAATCCATATCTCTGCAGTGCAAAATCTAAAAGAACCAGCTCATTTTTATTATAGAAAAAACCATGGCCAGCGACCTTGTTTGCCCGTTCTTGGTCTATTAAATTTAGATTAGTCAGCAGATCAAAATGGTTTTTTGGTTGGAACGTGAACTTCTGGGCTTCCCCAACCTTTTTCACAACTGCGTTCTCACTGTCATCTTTTCCGAAAGGAACAGATTCGTGAAGGAGGTTTGGAATCCTTAGAATAAGATTCCGTGTTTGCTCCTGAAGATTATTCATCTCTTCTTCTAGATCTGCGATCTCATCTCCTACAATCCGCATTTCTTTTATCTGTTTATCAGCAGGCTTGTTTTTTTTCTTGAGCTCAGCCACCTCTGCAGTCACTTTGTTTCTTTCGTGCCTAAGGTCTTCCAATTCTTTTAAGACAATCCTATAGCGTCCATCTAATTTTAAGAATTCGTCTACTCTTTTCAGCAGTTCGGGGTCATTTCTTCTCTTCAAATTTTCTTTCACAAGTCGAGGATTTTCGCGAATCAGCTTTACATCTAGCATATTATTTTTTCTCTAGCCCTTTCCTCATTTTTTTATTTCTGCCCTAACATCAGGCAATTGCCTTAGTATTTCTTTTTGCATCTCCGGCTTACCGCCAGACTTATAAGCTGCTCCAGCTTTTTGTAAATAACCGACTGCCGTAGGATTGCCTTTCTCTATTTCGCCTGCTGCTTTCTTGACATACCATCCAGCATCTTTTATTTTCTCGCGCTGCTGGATCTCCTGAAGTTCTATTTGAACTCTCCTTGCGTTTTCTTTCTGGTCCGAATTAAGGTAAAATCCGCGCTCACCTCTAAGATATCCAATCTTTTTTTCCGGATCTTCTTCTTTAGAAGCAGCATCAAATATCCATCTGGAAGCATGTTCTGTTAGTTTTTTGTCTCCAGACTTAACATAAGCTGCCCTCGCAGCTCTCAAATAACCTATTTTTACTGATATTTCTGGTTCCTCTGCAGCCATTTTTAAATATTCTGCTGGTGTTATCTTTTTAGTTCGAACGGTCGTTGAGTAAGCCATACATTTTATTGAATTCCTTTTTATAAATACTGTTTAACCCCGTTTGCAAGCTGTTTTGTCGTGATAGTTGTCGCAGAT
>CAYYYJ010000049.1:0-4059 GCA_964476045.1 uncultured archaeon
CCAGGAGTATAGCTACAGAAATTAAGACAAATGCTTTGTAGTTGTAAAAGCTTTTCTTGATAGGGGGATTGGAAATAGGTTGTTTTAGTAATTGACTAGAGAAACCATTTCGTCCATTTTGATTATCCATATTCTGGTAAAATACTATACTTAACTAGGGAGGTTTTAAATCTATTGGATATATTGCTTGTGTATGGATCTTATTATAAAGGGTCTTGGAAGTGATGGATATGCAAGATTATGATATTATTATAGTTGGTGGCGGGCCTGCGGGAGCATTTACTGCAAGTTTGCTTCAGGAGAAATTTAAAGTTCTGGTTTTAGAAGATAAGAAAAAAGCAGGTGGCAAGGCTTGCTCTGGGCTTGTTTCAAAGGATATAAGAAAATTTATTCCTGTGGATGGCCTGATAGAAAATGAGATAAATAATTGTACGCTTTATTCGCCTTCTGGGAAGAAACATAATCTTTCGATAAAGCAGGGGACGTATGCTTTGGACAGGGACAAGCTAGATTCTTTTTTGGCTGAGAAAGTTCAAAATATTAAATTTGGAAGCAGAGTCGAAGGGCTTTCTATAAAATCAGATGGCATCGAAGTTAAAACAGGCACAGAAAAATTTAAATCAAAGCTTGTCGTCGGGGCTGACGGCAATAATTCGATGGTTAGAAAGGTTTGGGAAGTCAAGCCAGCGGATTCTGTGATGGGATTGATGACAATGGTGGACGAGAAGGACGCCTCTGGTTTTTTTGAGGTATGGTTTGATTCTGAGAAGATGAAGGATGGGTTTTTGTGGAGGATTCCGCGTGGGAAAAGGGTTGAATACGGGGTTTTGGGGACAGGCGTGAAGTTTGAGATGATGGAAGACTTCTTTAAAATAAAAAATAAAAATTGTTCTTGCGAACGAAGGGCTTCACCTATTCCTACTGGATTTCACAAAACTTATTTTGATCGAACGCTTCTTGTTGGTGATGCTGCTGCGCAGACAAAACCATGGTCATTTGGCGGGATTTATTATGGGATGCTTTGTGGGAAGATTGCAATAGAAGTAATCAAAAAGGCTTTTGATAAAAACGATTTTTCAGAAAAGGTTTTGAAGGAATATGAAGTTAAATGGAAAAAAGAATTGGGAGACAGCATTTCAATGGGGATGATGTTCAGGGAATTCTACAAGGATTTGGACAACAAAAAAATTGAACAAGGATTTGAAATCGCAAAGAAGATGGGATTGAAGGAAATAGATATGGACCATCCGCTGGTTAATTTGTTTGGCTGAATAAAAAGGTTAATTGACAACTGGAATTGAAATTCCTTTTGGATCTGCGCCAAACTTCTTGGAAAAATTAACGATAGTGAATCCGATGAGTTCTTTGGTTACAGTGTTATATCTGGCAAATACGCCGTCCTGGACTTCTTCTCCTTCTGCTTTCACAGGCTTGCCGAAGCTGAGGTAAACCACGTCAGCTTCCTTATCGTAACTAATAAAGATCTTCGATTTTTCCGTAAATACATTCCTTGCCTGAGATTCTTATTTTACCTTTTCCAACAAATATTGTCTCTCTAGGAGCCATCTCCATACTGGAACAACTTTTATTGTCTTTTCCCCTGTTTTTATCTCCTCTTCCTGCTCATGGGTTAATATCAGCCCTTTATCTAATTTTAAACTTTCCATTGCCTCAAGAAGGCCATTGATTTCGCGTTCCCTGTTTGGCTGTTCCAATGAATAGCAGGCTTGGATCGCTTCTGTGATCCTGCCACGCTCTTTCACAATAAAATCGCATTCCCCTGTTTTTGCAAAGTAGTATATTTCCTTTTTCCTGCGTTTCAGTTCAAGGAAAACAAGGTTTTCCAGAACCCTCCCTTTGTTTTCTGAAAAGCTTAAGCCCATCAGCTGGTGAAGCGCCGGGTCTATGGCATATATTTTTTTAGGCGAATTCAGCTGTTTTTTTGCAGAATAATCAAACCTGTTCAATTCAAAAAACAGGTAGGAATTGTTCAGGTATGAAATATATTCCTTCACTGTTATCGAGTTGGATAATTTTAGGCTCTCCTTCAAGGAGTTGTATGTGAATAAGGAGGATATGTTTGTGACGAGCATCGCGACAAGCTCTTTTAGTATCTTCTGCCTCTTTATGGAGTACCTTGCCACAATATCCCTGTAAAGTATGTTCTCGTAAATTGTCCTTATGTACTCTGTATCCTTGTTTTTAAGGTATTCAGGAAACCCCCCAAAAACCATGTACTCGTCAAAAAGCTTTTTTATTTCCACCTTTTTCCCGGTGGCATAAAACCATCCCTTTTCAAGGCTTATGTTCTTGAAGGCAAGGAATTCTGAAAAAGAAAAGGGGTAAACTTCGAAAGGCTTGTACCTTCCTGTAAGCCTTGTACCTAACTCGCTGCTCAAAAGGGATGCATTTGATCCTGTTATTACAATCTTTTTCCCCTGGTCCTGGAGCCTCCTGACAAAAAGCTCAAATTTCTCAATATTTTGTATTTCATCGAAAAAATAAATTTTTGGGTTGCCATAAACCTCTAAAAGCACCTCATTAAGCTGTTCAAAATCCTGGGCTTTAAATTCCACAAACCTTTCGTTTTCAAAGTTCACATAGCAATAATCTGCCTCATTGCCTATAATCTGCTTGAGTATTGTCGATTTTCCGCATCTCCTGACCCCTGTAAGGACAATTATTCTGCTGTCATCCATCCACTTTGATATTTCACTCAGAATATCCCGTTTAACCCAGTTGTCCCTTCTCTGGATTTCCTGCTTTTGCTGGGTGGCTATTTGCCTTAAAACGTCTTTGGTTATCATACTAATTAGTAATTAGTATTACTCCTTTAAATACTCTAACTAGTGATTAGCACTTTAAAGAATACGGCAAAAACTATAGGGCTTTTATAGTATCTGGCCCATGAAATGAGCTGTGCGAAGTCTTCAGGCGTGAGTCATCTGTCTTCAAATCTAGCTCAAATCAAGGTGGTTAGATACTTTATATGCAAATGAAACTATCCTTGTGACAAGGAGGCTTCTGAACTCTGGCTGACCAATTTCCTGGATTATTGGCTAGAAACCGTAAATTATAGATTTCGGTGTATTTATTCTTCCTGCAAACTCCTTTCTAAGGTTCCTAGCTCTTCCAACCCTGCGTCTATCTCTGCGCGGGCCGACAAATAATGAGCCCTTACTCGCCTTAATTTATCCAGCGTGACATGATTTCCGGGTCTGGGTTCATCATTAACTCCGGACGAACCAGTTGGCGACTTTCCTGATTTTACATTTGCACTCTGTGAAATTTTAACCCCTCGGAACCCCAAGAGGTCATCCGAGTCCTCCGGACGCCACGTGCAGTCCGCAAAGCCGCTCCAGTTCAGGTTCACAGCGTGGAGATATTCACCTGATGGGAAAAATGCAAAATATCTTCCTTCTGGATCAAAGCCATTGAAATTGAAGAAACCTGTTTCTGGATCCCATGTTTTTGGGTTTTCTGGATTGTACCTGAACTCGTCTGGTTTGTAATCTGGGATATCAAAAACATTTGCACGGACTATTTGCCTTCCTTCCTCATATTCTTCGCTTACTGGGACAAGAACCCTTGCTATGTGTGAAACTGAGAGGTCAGCTTCCCCCCTGTCTGCATCTTTCAATAAATAAGTTTTTGTTTCTACTGGCGCACCTGGAGTAAGGATTAGTTCAGTCTGCCATTCTGCTGGCCAGGTGAGAAGTGAATCCTGTATTTCTTTGTTTTGTAAAGCTGCTTCCCATGTTTCTTGAAGCCTTGGAAGCCTGTAGCCTCGTTCCTTCAATAACCTTTGGGCTTGCCACCTGGTTATTTTAACCCTTGGCTTACCGTCTTCTGTTGCTTTGCCTACAGACATTTGGTAAGTTACTGGTTTGCCACCTGACAAATATGAAAATTCCCTTGTTTCTGGGATTACCAAGCCTGAAGATGTTTTTTCCATATTGTAAATCCTTTTCTTTGGGTACTGTAGCCGATTCAGCTGGAAACCGATTTCGGGTCTATTGGACAACAAATCGGTTTCGTCCCTTTATTGGAAAAGAAAGG
>CAYYYJ010000050.1:0-3788 GCA_964476045.1 uncultured archaeon
CTGCATCTTGGACGTCTACACGCTCATCGTGCGTGCAGAGCTTGATGTGATCGGATTTCCTTTTTTCTGTTTCTGTTGATTTGGTTGTCATATAAGTAATAAGATCCAAAGGTGGATTTAAATACCTAATTTAAGTTCAGATATATCATATGAATAGTTCATCAATTACGCTGCTTGGAAGGAGAGATTCTGTAAAAAATAAAGTAATACTAATTTTAGCAAATAAAGGGCCTCTAAACCCTAAAAAAACGTACAACGAGATTCAGAAACAGGGAGTTGATGTCACATATCAAGCTGTTCATAAAGCACTTAAAGGGTTACTACTCGAATGTGTTGTAAATAAAAACCAGGATGGATATGAATTATCTAAAGATTGGTTAAAAAGCATTGCGTCTTTCGCGGAAAGGTTCAATAGCTCGAACGAATTACATTTTACCACTTTATTTGATTTCAAATCTGAAGGCAATACAAAATGCTTCTCTTTTTCCTCTCTGGAAGAATTGGAGATTCATAGAAAAAAGCTTCAGTGGGAATTTATAGATAACAAACTAAAGAAACATCCATACTGTAGCTTCTCTAATCACCTAAAATCCCCTATAGTTTTTTCAGAGAAATCTCTA
This sequence comes from uncultured archaeon, assembly GCA_964476045.1. GTDB lineage: Archaea > Aenigmatarchaeota > Aenigmatarchaeia > QMZP01 > JACQNV01 > CAYYYJ01. The sequence goes on from CAYYYJ010000050.1 coordinate 621, forward strand.
AGTATTCTAGACAATATTAAAAAAACTAAAACTATATGCTATCTAGCTGTTAAAAAGAAGACGGAAATAGACAACTGGTGTGCATCTTACTATAAAAACGAATTTGTAAATATCTTAACAGGTTCTGAATCTACAGAAGATTTCGATTGTATGATATTAGACGATATAATAGTTCAAACTTTTACACCATATAATTTGTCAAGAGAAATGGACGAATATTATTCCAACATAAGAAATATAGAAAAAATACTAATCCCCTCGTTTTATTCAGATCTATATAAAAAACCTGGAAACTTCAAAATGATTATTCAGAAAAATTTCTCTTTAGCTAATATTTTAAGGAATAATATAATAAGCAAATTCAAAAAAGGAATTGCTGTATTTGATGTGGACGGAACTATAGTAGAGGGATTTCTTATATATAATTTTGCTACATCCTTGAGGAAGAATAACCTTTTTGATAAACTCTGTTATGATGAAATGATGAGATCAATTTCTTTATTCAAAGAAGGAAAAATAGAGTATTTTTCTTTCGCATCAAGAATTTTGGACCTTTATGCTAGAGGCATAGCTCATCAGAGAGTTGATAATATAAACAAAGCTGCTGATATTTGGTCAGACAATATTATAGTTTACAATTATATTAAAAAAGTGGTGCCGCTGCTTTCAAATACAAGAATTGTACTACTAACGGCATCGCCATTGGAAATTGTTAATACTCTTAGAAAATTTATCCCAATAGATGATATAGTTTCTAGTCTATTGGAGACAATTGATGGCATATATAGCGGTAAGATAATTTTAAACCTCACAGAAAAAGGTAGAAAACTTGAGGAATTGGAAAAACTACAGATATCTAATGTTTTACAATCAAATTCTATTGGATTTGGTAATACAGAACATGATATAGAATTTTTAGAAAAAGTAAAAACACCAGTAGCAGTTTTCCCTACAAAAAATCTGAGGAAAATAGCAACTGAAAACAAGTGGGATATAATAGACGACGATCTTGCATTCAAAGATGGTTTTCTTGCCATTTGAGGGTTATATGAAAAGAGAATATCTAGATATTGTAAATGAGGAAAATAAGGTGATAGGCATAGAGAGGAGAGATATCGTGCATAAAATGGGTTTATGGCATAGAGGTATTCACATTCTGCTGTTGACGCCAAAAAAAGAAATCATACTTTCTATTCGAAGCCCTTCAAAAGATACATATCCGAATACATTAGATTGCACTGTATCAGAACATCTTTTGCCAGGAGAGACTTACAAAAAAGCTGCTTACCGGGGACTTAAAGAAGAAGTTGGTATAGAAGAGCAAATCTTAAGAAAATTAAACAGATTCAAAATGAGATATGGGCCTAGCGATAACATGATATCTGAACTTTATGAAGGTACAGCATCGGTCCATGTTTTAAAGATAGATAAAAATGAAGTTAGTGGAATACAGCTGATTTCTTTAAGTCTTCTAAAAGAAATGCTTAAAAAAAACAGGTATTTATTTTCAAAATGGACATACGAAATACTTAAATGGTATATAGGTCAAAACTCTGAAATAAAAATACTTAGTAGATAATTTGTTATTTCGGATGACTATTCATTTCCAAATAATCAAAGAAGAAATCAAAAGATTCTCTGAGATGCGGAAATCTTTTAACTTTATTTTCGACTCGTCTTCTATAATTAGTGGAACTATAAAATGTTTTAAAAATATTGTGAGCCGCTTCTTTGAGATCTTCAATAGATAAGTGGTCTGTTGGCATAACGGGCTCATCACCAGTAAAGTTGTCCCAGGGCTTGACTATTCTATTTTTATATTTATCATAATCACGTGTTCCTGGGAAGGGTATCTGAAATGCTATTCTAACCTGGTCTATAGGCAAAGTATCTAAGATATCGGAGGTTGCACTTAGAGTTTCTTTAGAATCCCACGGAGCACCTATCATCATATATCCCCTGACAAGAATACCAGAATTATCGACTATTTCTAAGGCTTTTCTAATTTTATCAAGTCTTTGCCACGGTTTAACTTCTTTTAGTGTGGGATCTAAAACAGATTCTATCCCTATACCCATTCTTGTACATCCAGCTTTGGCCATTCTCTCCGTTAAATCTGTGTTTATGTTAGGTATAGCCCCATAAGCAAACCATTTCATTCCTAGATTTGCTTTTATCATAGCATCTGTCAATTCCTGAACTCTTCTAGGAACAAGATTCCATGTTAAGTCATTGAACATAATCACGTTTACATCAAATTCATCTCTGAGATATTTCATTTCATTAATAACATCCTCCGGAGATCTTTCTGTCATTCTTCTCTCCCAGAAATCAGACGATGGACAAAAATCACAAGGATATGGACACCCTCTAGAAGCAGACATCTGAGCCGCACCTGTTTGATTAGGAGGAGACGGGTAAAAAAGTGGAGCTGCTTTTGTTGCTTTTAAAATCTCTGAATCTCGTAATGCCCACGGAGACTGGGAGAAATCTATTCTTTCATGGGCGGGGTTGTGAACAATTTTACCACCCTGGATGTAAGATATGCCATTAACTTTGGCAATATCCGTATTTTCTTTTACTGCATTTATCAGTTCCAGGAAAGCAGCTTCTCCCTCTTTTCTGACTATATAATCAATTCCTTCTTCATTAAGCAATTCTGGCACAGATGTAGCGTGATAACCCCCTAAAATAACTTTAGCTTTTGGAATTCGGCTCTTTATTTCTCTCGCTAATTTAAGAGAACTCGAATGTAGATAACTAGAGTGTATACTAATTCCCACCGCAAAGGGTTCTCGAGATTTAACACTATCTGCCAATTCTTGGTCGCTGAGATCGGCTTTCATCACGACAGTCGGTTTGTAGCCTTCCCTCTTTATGTATGCACCTATATACTCCAACGCTATGGGTTCTCTTATAGCTACCGGGCTACCAGAAATTGGGTCCGATCCACGCCTTATAGGAAAAGCGGATTTTAATGTCACTACACCTTTGTCTCTTTTACTCTCAATTGGATCCACTAAAACCACAGAAGAATAATCCATCAATTTTATAGAGACTTTAAGCCCTAAATACTTGAGGTTTATACAAAATAAACTTTTAGTTTACTAATTCATAATACATTTTGGAATAGCTATTTAAAAGGGGAAAGGAATATAAATACAGGTT
>CAYYYJ010000051.1:0-3710 GCA_964476045.1 uncultured archaeon
AATCACTGATTCACCACCAGTAAATATACTGGTGGAAAAAGCAGATTTTATTAGTGACCTCTAGATAAGAAACTACTTCAGATTAGCTGTCTGTGTTATCCCGAAATTAGTTAACATCACGAAATTAGTTAACATTTACCAGCTCATCCCATATTTCTTTTGGAGTTCGATAGTGTAAACTCATGTGCAGCCGTTGTTCGTTGTAGTGCTGCACATAGTCTTTCACGGAAGTGAAAGTACCCGTTGCGAACTCCGTTTTATAAGTCAAAAAGAAGCGTTCCACTTTGCCGTTAGTTTGTGGCCTGTTCACCCTAGCTAGATAATGTTTTATTCCTAGAACGCTGAGCGTGCTGCCAAATAGCGTATTTTGCTGATCAGCATTGGGATGATTTGCATAATACTGGCCGCCGTGATCAGTCATCACTGCTCTTGGCTTGCCATACTCAGCAATTCCGCTATACAGCAGAGCAATGGTATTCTCTGCTGTCGCTCTATCAAATAATCCAAAGCTCGTTATCAATCTCGTTCTATCGTCTATGTAAACTGCTAATTGTTTACCGGTGAAGGGATCATACGACCAATCGGTATGCCATAGGTCGTTTGGGTTCGGCAACTCGTAGCGAACCCATTTTCTTGGCTTTTGTTTCTTTAGATTTGGAACAACCATGTTGTTCCTCAGAAGAACTTTTTCTATCTGTCTATGACTAACTTGAAAGCCTTTTTTCTTGAGGATTTGCTCAATGTGGCAAGCACCATAACCAAACCTCTTCCTCAAATCAAGAACAATTATGACTACAGTTTGGTTCAGGATGGTCTCAGACCTCCCTTTTTTATGATCTTTAAGACCATCCCAACCATCTTGCTTCTGTTTATTAATAATTTTGTAAACAGTTCGGCGATTTATATTCTGTGATAAAGCAATTTTATGCACTGGTATTCCATTCTCAAATTGCTTAACTATCCATGCTCTTTTTTTAAGGGTAAGTTTATACATGATGCATCACCAAAGTGACGCATCACTGAGCCCTTAATATGGGATAGCACAAAAGACCTAACTAAATATAGTTTATTCTTCCGCCCCTAAGCGAGACCATATAGATTCCTTCCATAGCTTTCCTATGGTTCTTAAAAAGTTGCTCCAAATCAAGAAAATCAGATGGAGTAAATCCAGAGGTAACAAAGCTGTTTTTCCTAGTCGTAGTTTGATTATTTACTAGTTCTCTAATTCTATCATCTCTCGCCAGATAGTAAGTAAAATCAAATACACTATATTCATCAATCATCTTAATTATCTCGCTCTCCTTATTTAAAAAAAGTGCTGAATAAATTAGATTACCATAAGGTGTTACATTCGTATCATGTCTTTCAAGAGAAACAATCGCCTGTCCCGGTAAGATAACTTGAGTTGGTTCAACTACAGTAGATAACTCTGACATAAGAAGCTGAGAAGCATTTTCTTTTTAAGATTTATGCAAAAATCACCGATAATCTGGATGTTCTTTATTTTCCACCACTAAATCAAAAAAGCTACGTAATTTTTCCAGGGTAATATCTTTGTCCAACAGCCGCCCTAGTTCGTATACAATCAAAACACAATAATCTGGTACTTTCCTGCAGGAATCTTTCGTCTTTCGTTCAATGATTTCTTCATAGGGGTTATCAAATTGGTCTATCTCTAACAAAACATACTCCAATGCTCCTTTCTGAGATATTTCGCGCTCTAAATCATGCGGTTTGGTAAGCGTTCCTTGCTTTTGAAAATACAATTTGCCAACTATTTCTCTGCCAAAATGAGATTTACCAATTCCTGGTATGCCACGGATAGTTACAATATACGGAGCGGAACCAGAATAAGTAAAAATCCGTTGAGTGACAACTTCAATGCCCTCTGTAAGTGAAACTACTGGTGAATGAGAAAGCATACCTTATTTTTTCCTCCTTCTCAAAAAATATCCTGCTAAAAGTAAAGTTAGGAGCGGAAACCTTCCAGATGATTGAGATGAAGCTTTACAGCTGTAATATAATTCTGGGTTAACTTCAGAATTCTCATCTACAGGAACTACTAACGGATATTTCTCCCGTAGCGTTTCATACTCTGACTCTATCCATTCTTTTTCTAAACTAGGAAGACCATAAATACTGCCATAGCCGCATCTCCAGAAACCGTCAGTTTGTTCTGCTATCCTGGAAGCTACGCCAGCGAGCTGGACTTTTCCGTGAGAATATACATATATCGGGCTGCCAGAATCCCCATGACAGGCATTCCCCTTGGTAGGACCTTTTTCACCGACAATTATCTCTGCTTCGTTATGATATCCAGTGACCAGAACATCAGCAGCATACAATTTTCCATTGGTCATATCTCCAAATAATTCTCCAAATAATTCTTCATAATGCACGCCGTAACCAGCAATTGTAACGGTATCTCCTACTTCCAATGCTGTTTCAAATTGTTCTTTTGGCAATAATTCTATTGGTTCCGCGTCGGGGATTTCTCTTTCCATGAGCAAGAGAGTAAAATCATGATTATTTCCATTCTCTAAAAAACCATCATACCCTGGATGCCTTACTGCTGTAACAATACGATAAAGATGTTCACTGCAAGACTCTTCTTTTTCACAATATTCTGTGAACACTTCATCACGTCCATACATAACAAATTCTGGGTCCGAACTACCCAAACCATTTGGATTTGAATCATCCGGATCAATGCAATTGGCGGCAGTTAGTGCTAAATCCTTTTTAAGAAGTGAAATGGTACAGGTGGATTTGGTGCCTCCGTTGTATACTAAGGCACCTATGGAAGGAAAATCTTCATAAGAAGCCTCGTAGCCGTTTAAAATAAACGTCTCATTTTGTGGAGTCCCTACATCTTCAGCAGCAGGAGCTGAACAGCCAAAAGATAGTGAAGCACATAAAGTTGCCAATGATTTTTTCATGAAAAATGCATACTAGTGAAAGATATAAATTAATTTCGCTTGTAGAGAATATATAGATAACCTCTCCTCTCTACCATAACAATCTTTATTAAGCAAAAACTACCTGAAAGCGGTAAGGGTGGATATGGCAAGGATTATTTCACCATGCACAGCAGGAACTACGGCAGTATTAAGTAAACAGATGCGCTCTTCTGGCGGCATCGTTATTCAGGTAGGAGATTTACAGTTTCATATCGATCCTGGTCCAGGCGCATTAAATAAAGCCAAGGAATATGGTATTAATCTTCACAATACTACGGCTGTTCTGGTCTCGCATAATCATATCAATCACTGCAACGATTTGAATGCTATCATCGATGCCATGACTCATGGCGGCATCGAACATCGAGGCATTATCCTAGCCAGCAAATCAGTATTGCAGCCATCAGACAAGAATCATCCTTTCTTGACTAAATATCAACAAGGTTTAGTGGAAAAAATAATTCCTGTTGAAAAAAATCATAAGGTTGGGGTAGAGTTGGTAGAGATTCATGCCTTATCAGCAGAACATACTGATCCTACTGCAGTAGGTTTCAAATTCTTTTGCCCAAAATTAACGGTTGCTTATACCGGAGATACTCAATTAACCCCTAAACTATTGGAAGAATTAATTGGTACAGATCTATTAATTCTGAATGTTCCTTATCCTGCCGAAAGCGGCACCGGCATGAATTTAGATGTAAATGCCGCAGTACAAATAATATCTCATGTAAAACCTAAGATGGCTATTCT
>CAYYYJ010000052.1:0-3534 GCA_964476045.1 uncultured archaeon
AAGCTATTTTAGAAAGGGACCGCCAAAGAACAGATGACCTCAGGACAATCAGAGGATTGCTCGAGAAGAACTTGAGGGCGTTGGGGGAGCAAGGAAAGGATCTAGCTATTTCAAGGGAAGAGTTCAGAAAATTCAGGGACATCGAAGGTTTAGCAGACCTAGAAGACAAATATAAAAAAATTACTTTTGCGGATGTGATAAAAGTTACTCTAGATCATCAGGAAAGACTCCTTCAACACTACCTTATTCTTATGAAAGTGGGAGAAAAACTTCAATTTGACATACGAAAACCCTAACTATTTTTTCTCACCAAATCACTATTTCCCCACTCAGCTACTATCGTTATTTCTTTACTTTTAACCCAGAAAGTTTTTTGTCATCAATGGCATTTTTAATTGTTGAGTCGGGATTCCCATAGTCCTTAAACACAACTATGCGATCGGTAGCTGACAAAGTGAATCCATAATTATTTGTGCTTAAACTATAAATCTCTTTCTCAGTTTTATCCACCAACACAACTATATATTTTCCTGCACTAATGCCTGCTGCTGGTATATCCTTGAATTTCGTATTCGGATCGACATCTTCAAAACCTCCACTGCTTCCCCCCGCGGGTGGCGGTGCTGCTGGTAACTGGATATCTAATCTGCCTAGAGAATATGTGAATTTCGGAGAAACTGGATCCGAGATTTTTAGATTTGTTAGCACATAAAATCCGTATGAATCTACAGGCATTTTAGTGATATCAGGCACTACACTTAGATCCAGATTAAACGTGTTTCCAGTAACAGGCACTGTTACTTCAAACCCTGAATCATAGTTGATACTATCCGCATATTCTATTCTCACCGATGTGGGACTGCCTTTGTTAACAGTGCCTTGCAACTTGATTGCATATTTGTTTGCATCCTTTGCGTCCCGCTCAGCATAGACTCTAATAGTCACAAAGTCTTTTTCCTGGACAGCTGTTCCTGCTATTGGGTTTCCGTGTCGTTTCCAGCCGCCTGTCTTAGCCTCACTTCTTGGACCCGTTAACTGCAACTGCACTTCTTTCTCTGCTTTCAATGCAGGATTATCTAAACTCGTGACTCTTATTTTTCCTTTTAAGGTAGATGAAGTTAACTCATAATAAATATTAGATGTCTGTTAACTTAGATCCTTCTCAAACTTTTCTTATAGAAAATCTAAAAAATATTTTTTTACTATTAAGCAGTTTTATAAGTCTTTTTCTTAACACGCTTAATTGGTGGAGATGATGGGATTTTTTAGAAGCAGTTACGATGCAGGAAGGAGAGTTTTCCCATGGATTTTGGCAGGGGCAGCTATTTTTGGGACATACAAATACAGCCAGTACAAGGCAGACAGGGAACGTGACTTGCTCTCGAGGTTGGGAGGGTTAGAAGAGGATAGCAAGATACTAAGAGCAGATTATTTGGAGAGGAGAGAACAGGAAGCAGGCCTTAAGAAAAGGCTGGAAGAAGAGCTTGGGGAAATGGCGAGAAAGCATAGGGAAGAGGCGGAAGCTGATTATGCAAAATTTCGTGGAGGGGTCCAAGGATTAGAAAGTAAGTCCAGGGAAACAATAGAACAGGTTTCCAGGGAGATGGCGCAAGCAAGAGATGGGTCTGGGAAACTGAAAGATCAACTCCAAGGAGCTAGACAAGATTTCGAAGACATGAGAAAAGAACTTGCCAGAGCTCAATGGCCTACAGCTATTGCAGAGCCAGAATCAAAAACCCCTAAAAAAATATTAACTAAAGAAGAGAGGCTAAAAAAAGATATTATATTAATAGATCGATTGAAAGACAGGCAAAGGGTTGTAAATAGATATACATCGGCTTTTGGTTCCCCTCCTAGACCTATAGATCCGATTGAAATAATCGATAGTTTTCCAACTGTCCTGGGCGAATTTGTAGTTCATTATATTGAATGGAACCATAACCCAAATAATTGGTATAAGTCTTTATTATTCGGAATTAATCCAAAAGGAGGTTTTGAAGGTTATTGCAAAAGGGATCTTCCAGAATATTTAAGTAACCCATATCCTGTAGTTGATCACATTAGAAACACGTGCGAACTCGTTATATGCAATAAGGAGCTGGGCGATGAGCATTTTGCTACTTTCAAAAATGGATTCAAATGGGACTTTCCTAACTCAGATGATGCGGCGGGAATATATGACCAATGGGTGTCTATTGCAATAGATGCGGCTTCTATTTCAGATATTGGAAGCCGTACATCGGCTAAAAACAAATGACCATCTGTGGAGTGTATTTACCTTATAAGTTATAAATTCATGGCTTTGATGTAGGTGTTATAGTTGGCGGAGTTTTCATTGCATCAAATAGATTTATCCAACCTGATCCACCATCGTCTCTTTTGATATTGTACCAAACTTCGATTTTGCCTGAGCTTGTCTTATAACATCTGATAGCTGTGTGAGCATTTCCGTTTATTTTAACCGGCCAATCTTCTGTAGGCACTAGAGTATGTGGCGACTCTATATACGGGCCGGTTCTTATTCCAGCTCCCCTTTTAAGATATATTACTTGCTCATTCAAGTAAATAGGAACATTGTTTAATTTGTCGCATGCTATTTGTGGTTCTGCTCTTACATTACCTGTAGGTGTGTTCAGTTGTACACTAAATGAACGTGCCATCTTGGGTACACTCGGATTCGCTGGATCTGAAAATTCTATCTCGACGCTGTAAATTGTATCAGTTAGCTTAGCAGTAAACTCAGCCAGACTCCAGCTAAATGATCCTCCAGTAACAGGGATATTTGATATCTCTTCGCCTGAGTTTCCGGCATTATCAGTATATTTTATATTAATTACTGAACTTCCTGAAGCAGAACCATCTAACTTTATTCTATAAACGTCTGTACCAACTTTCTGCCCCTTTGTAATGCGTAGATTTGTCACAAAGTCCTTTTCCGGGAAAGCTGTTGTTCCTGCTATTGGGTTTCCGTGTCGTTTCCAGCCGCCTGTCTTAGCCTCACTTCTTGGACCCGTTAACTGCAACTGCACTTCTTTCTCTGCTTTCAATGCAGGATTATCTAAACTTGTGACTTTTATTTTTCCTCCTAATATTGAGTCAGCAGATCCAGTCAATTCATAATAAGTTTTAGACACTTCATTAGAGTTGAATTTTGTATCTACATATTTTGCTGGCGGTTTTGCTGTATTTGATGAAGTTTCTCCGAGATCTATTGCGCTTCCGCTACTTGGTACAAACTCGGCTTTAAGGCGAAGTCCTGCGAAACTCTGAATGACGAATTTAATTGCATACTGGCCCGTTGCTATAGAGATGGTTTCGACGTTACTTATTATCTTCAACCCAGCTGGATCAGATTGTGTATCATATCTCAACCTCACTGCTACCTGTTCTGTTGTTGGGATCCCTGTAGCTGGTGTCTTAGTGCAGGAGTATACTAGGGTTCCTGTTTCGCCATTGGTGATGGTTAACCCCTTTAACTGTATTTCCTTTTCATCTGGATTAACCTGCTCGTTGACTCCAGCGCCGGTTACAGAG
>CAYYYJ010000053.1:0-3324 GCA_964476045.1 uncultured archaeon
CATAATACATTTTGGAATAGCTATTTAAAAGGGGAAAGGAATATAAATACAGGTTTACAATACATTCATGTTATGGGCGCAGCAGGCAAACTTGTCCTTGGATTGGTTCTTCTTGTAGTAGGCTTAGCCTTATTTGCAGATTCTTTAGGCTTTCATGTATTTCCAGGAAGCGTGAACTGGTGGGGAAATTTCCTGACTGTTTTGACTGGAGTAGTCCCAATACTTCTGATTTTACTGGGCCTCTTCGTAATCTGGCTTGAAATGGATGAGATGAAGGCGAGCAAAGAATTCAAAAAGTAAACTTTTTAAGAAAAAGTTGATCAAAAAACTGATATTAGCCTTTTTGGAAAAAACGCTTAAGCCAAAAACATTTTATTTTATGGCTAATGGATACGCTACTTGTACTTGGGCAAAGGAAGGGCGAAAGACTGTTTTTTCTGATAGAGATAATCCAAACTCGCCATCTCATGTGTTATACGTAGAAAAAACCTAAGCAAATTCTAAACTCAGTTTCCCGTTATCAAACTTTTTCGAAATAATAGCATTGTTTTCCGGTTTCTTTATTATCTTGAAGAAGGCTTTTTTGCCTGACATTGCTTTCACTTCAACTGAGCTTTCCAAATCATTTATTTCTATGTCCTTTTCTTTCTGGACTCCTGGAATTTCCATCTCAACCAGGACAGTTTTTCCGATTTTCGAGATCTTTGTTTTAGGCTCTTCTGTGACTTCATGTTTCTTTATTTTAGGGTCAGAGGCTTTTGGTTTTTCCTGCCCATCCCCATAGGCCTGTTCTACAAAGCTTTCTTCTCCGCCAACCATTTGAGATACTTGCTTCCTGATTTTTTTCTCATCCACATCGCCGAAAGTTCTGACTGAAATTTCAGGAGGATTATTCCCGCCAGAAACTATACTGATAGTGAATCCACCGCTTTGTGCGAAAGGCTTCGATTTTTTTGCGCCGAACATTGGAGTAATATCCATTGCTTCAATCTGCCTTTCCAGCATCTTATTCATGTCAGCTATTTCTTTTCCAAAGGTCTCAAAAATATCACTAAACGGATCTCTTGATTTGATACCAGTTCCGCATTTAGGGCAAAAATCCCAGTGCAAATCTACCTTCGAATTACACTCAAAGCAATGTGCATGTGGCATAAGATATGAACACATTAATGTTAGATAGGCTATTTAAATGTTTTCCTAACATTCTACGAATTTTTTGAAATACTTGCATTAAAATCGTTTTCAGTGCATGTTTTCAGCCTTTTTTGTCCCTAACGCGCACATTTTCAATATAAGCTATCGATTTCAAGTATTTCAGCAATAGTTGTAACTCGGTGTCATCTTTTTCTCCATTATATTCTTTTATTAAAATTGCATTGCCGTAATTCCGCTCAAATTTTTCTCTCGAGTCGTCCACAACTATTATTTTTTGGAGTTGATAGCCTTTTCTCTTCAACTTTTTTAGATCCTTGACAAAGTAATAATCTTGGCGTTCAGAGTCGAATTTTCTGACACATTTTTGCCTAGACCAGAGAAATTTTATTTTCCCCATGCTTCCGAAAATTGAGTTTACGATTTCTTTAGCATACACATCTGAGGATGATGTCCAAATACCAATATCGAAAACCTGAAGACAGGCTTTTAGAAATTCTTCGAGACCTGGTCGCTTGTATATAAAATAGGGGCCTACAATAAAATCTGGTTCGCGGCCCAATTTCGTTTCTGTCGCGAAAACCAGTGTCTCGTCAAGATCCAGTACTAATAGCTTATCTGACTTTTCCATAGGAATAATTAATCTCATAATCTTAAAAATCTGCTGGAAATACCGGAATGCTACTCTAGTTAACGACTTATAGGATAAAAATAAATTTAATTATGGTAGCTATACAACCTTGCCAAATTTGTTCTGGACTGAGGCCTTTCTGCATACACAAAAGTTATCCTTTACCGAAGATTTCACAAATTCAAAAGAAAATAGAGGAGAACTTAAAGCAGGATTTTTTCGGGCCCTCAGTCTCTGTTTTCGTTGGCCATAATTTTTATCCGAATGTGTATGTCGGGCCAATGGCTTCTCTTGAGTCTGAGCTCCAGAACATAGACAACCCTGCTTCCTGGTTTGGACTAGACTATTCAAAAATAATTGAGATGAGATCCCTGCTCCTCCGCTCAAAACAAAAAGAAAATATTTTTTCCCATTCCAGATTTATAGAGGAAAACCAAGAGCTTGCTTTGGCGGAAAAGCCGACAGAGACAGAGATCTTCTTCAAGAAAAAGCCTGTGTTTAGTTTTCAGCTGTCAGAATACACACAACCAATGGGGCCTACAGGGACTCTGGAGAAAATGAAGATAACAGAGAACACAAAAATAAATCAGAAAGTGGAGTACATAATCAGAGACGACTTGAAAGCAGTAGAAGCCGCTTATTTGTTATACCAGAACAATCAAGACGTCTACAAGATCACTACTATTTTGTCGGCCGGTATATTAGGAAAACAAGATGACAGGAAGCTTGTGCCGACTAGATGGAGCTTGACAGCCTCTGATGATATAATAGCGAAAAAGCTGATGGGAAAAATAAGGGACTACAAAGAAATTTCAGATTACTTTGTTTTCACTTCCAGTTATATGGACAATCACTTTACTGTTTTGCTCATGCCAGGTTCTTGGGAGTTTGAAAATTTCGAGGTTTGGGCGCCGGGATCCAATTGGGCTGAGCCAACACAATCAAAAATTATAGAGGAATATGAACCTTTTGACGGGAGAACTAAATATGCTGAAAAACAGGCAGGCGGATATTATGCAACACGGCTTGGCGTGACCGAATATCTGGAAAAAATAAATAGGCAGGCAAAAGCTGTTGTTTTTCGGGAAGTCGGTGAAGGGTATTCAATACCGCTTGGAGTATGGCAGGTACGGGAGAACGTAAGGAACGCGATGAAATCCAAATCTTTGAGATTCTCAACACAGAAAGAAGCTTTGGATTATATCAGAACTAAATTGAGAATAAAGTTGGAAGATTATATTAGAAATAGTAAAATCCTAAATAGGAAGACGCTGTTTAATTTCGTGAAAAATTCTACTTCTTGTCCTTGACTTCTGGGTGTCTGGCTTCGTATTTTTCTATTCGCTCACGGACATCGGCGTATTCTTTCTCTAGAAACTTCTTGCCACGCCCCAAGCCATCTAAATCACGCCTCGCCGCAGTTAAAAACTCATAATATTTTCGCGAATCTGGCTTCAATAAAAATTCTGTGAGGCCGTCTTCTACTCTTCTCCTGAGTTCTAACATACTTTCGACTTCTTTTGAACTATATCCTTCTTCTG
>CAYYYJ010000054.1:0-3142 GCA_964476045.1 uncultured archaeon
AGGTGATTATTATTTTCTGTCCAAAATGCGGCGGGGGAAGCTTCATATCGGATGAAGAGTTGGTGAAGATACTGGAAGGCACAAGGCCGCTGAAAGCTGTGATTAAAGTCCATTACAACTGCAGGGCTTGCGGTGATAAGTTTGGGCGCTTGGTCCACGAGAACTTAGAGGAGAAGAAAAGGGATTTAAGCGGCTTAGGCGGACAAAATTCTGTTGCCCCTTCAAATCAGGCAAGAACAGAAAGCGCGGCAACTGAAGGGTTGAAGTTTTTCTAATCTCTTTCTTAACTGTGATCTTTTTATAAAGCATTAATCCAAATCCAAAGATTATGGAAAGTTTAGCGTTGAATTCTGGTCAAGAACCAATTCAGGCCAGTTTTAAAAGGAGCCCTGCTGTGAAGCTCAGGATTTCAGACATTTCACAAGGCAAGTGGAACGGAAAATATTTGGAGATACAGAATAGTGAAATTGTGACTAGGGCAAGGATCCTGGCTACTGTTGTAAATAAGTTTTCAGCTGAGGACAGGACTTTCGTGTCCATTACTTTAGATGACTCCACTGACACTATACGAGTAAAGTCATGGGATGCTATAAAACTTCTTGAAAATCTAGCTAGCGGGGATGTTGTGGATCTGATTGGAAAGGTCAGGGAGTACAATGGGGAAATTTATATTGTTCCTGAAATAGCGAGAAAAGTTGAGGACCCGAACTTCGAGATGTTGAGGAGACTTGAGCTGATTAAGAAGTTTGGTGTGAATAGAAAAATGGATAAAATAGAGATGGCCCAGAAAAGTGATATTGCAGAAAAAAAAGATGTCAGAAAAGAAGTGATGGCTCTCATAGAGTCTTCGAAAGATGGGATTTCTTATACAGATATTCTGGAGAAGATAAAGGCTCCCCAAGCGGAGATAGAGAATATTATAAATGATTTTTTGTCCGGAGGGATTTGTTATGAGCCTAGCCCGGGGATTATTAGGAAGATTTGATATATAATAATGGGCTCCAATTAGTAATATGGACGCCCAACTTTATCTAAAAAGGCATTCACAGGGACTATCAGAAAAATATAGCGGAAAATGTGTAGCTGTTGTCGATGATCAAGTTATAGCAGTAGATGAAAATCCTTTGATTGCTTTTAATAAAGCGAGTGAGAAGTCTCCGGGAAAAGAAATTGCTATTTTCTATATGGCAAAGGATGAAGAACTTATAACGATACTATCTGTATGAGGTATTTCTACATGCTAGAAAGAGGTATTGTTGGCGATGGCTCGCTGATTCAAGTCAATATCCATAATATTCCTATGCACATTGCTGGAAAAATATTGAATGTGAGAATAGGTTTTTCAAAAACTATCGGGATTGGTTTTAATATAATTGGTAGAAAAGATGTATTTGAGAATTTTGTAATAACTTTTAATGAAAAGGAGAGGTATATAGATTTTGTATAATTATGTCTCTGAAAGACTGGAACCATTTTATAAGGCCTAACCTCTGGGCTTTTGGGTTGGCTATATACTTTATTGGGATTTTAGGTTCTGGTTTAATTTACAGGATTGAGTATATTGTTGGTGCAATAATAGCAATTTTACTTTGCACATCTTCGATTACCGTAAATCATTACTTTGATTATAAAACAGACAATAAAAGCAGACAACTTTACAGGTTTCCTGTGGCTTCGGGGAAGATTTCCAAGAGGGTTGCTGGGAGTTTTAGTTTACTTGTTATTTTAATTTCTATTTTCCTTTCATTATTTTTCCTTAACCAGAATTCTTTTTACCTTACACTGTTTGCAAATTTCATGGTGATAACCTATTCAGCTCCGCCGATTAGGATAAAGGAACGCGCATTTTTAGAGACTGTTTGGAATGGGATAGGATATGGCTGGGTTCCTTACTATTTGGCCCTGTTTATTTCTCAGCAGGTTATTTCTTTGAATCAACACATCTTAGGATTAGTCCCTCTTTTTATTTCGGCTAGCGGGCATATACTTTTGCAGGTCAGGGATATTGAGGATGATAAAAAAGGCGGGGTGGAGACAACTTCAACTAAGCTTGGATTGAAGAAAATGAAGAGGGTTTCCGGCACTTTGGTTGGAGGCGCGGGACTGATTATTATTTTTTTGGCATCTGCTGGGTTCTTGAATTATTTTGCTTGGGGTTCAATTTTGTTCGGCGCGCTTGTTGGATTGGAACACAGGAGAATGAAGAATGATGTTGAGAAGTCTTACAGGAGATTGCAGGTTTTGTATCTAATCGGCGGATTATTTTTTATCCTGTCTGTGGCAAAGCTGTAGCTTCTTCTCTCCCTTTCCTGTATCGCCTGTAAAGCGATGGGAAATCACCTTCGACAAAATCAGCTAAAGGCGCCGCGTCTCTATATTCTTTGAGGGCTTCCTCCAATTTAGGGCCTTCATACCCAAGGCGGGACAAAGCTTCCCGTATAAGCCGCTTCTGATATCTAGCTGTCCTGTTTTGTAATTTGGCTGCCCTGCTTTTCTCGAAAGTGTCTTCTTCTCCAGTTTTGTCTGCATATTCAGGGCATCTGCCTTCCCTTTAAGGTAATTCCTGTGTTCTGAAAGAGGGCCCTTTTTCAGGAAATTGTTTTCTGAAAGGTATTTCTGGATCCTCTCGACACGCCTTCTGACAGCAGCCTCTTCCTTTAAAGAGCTTGTTCCAAAGGCCTGTTCGTAGAATCTCATCGAATCTATCATGGCCTGAAAGCCTAAGTATGTTTTTGCAATCTTCAGTGGGCTCTTTTTTTTCTTTTCCGGCTTCCTGCTCAGCTTGCCTGTACATTTTTACTGCCTTCTTGAAAAGCTGGTCGCCGTAGATTATTTCCCTGCCTTCTATGTATTGTTTTCCCGCCTCTTCTGGCAAGCCTGAGGATAAGGGCGGTTTCTCTGTTTTTACCCTGTTCATCGCTTTCTTAATATAGCCCCTGATTTCTGAATCACCTACATCCTTTTCAAGAGATTCCATCAAAGATGCATAAGAGGCTGGTTTTTTGGCTTGTGACTTGGTTGCCATTATTAGATTATGTATGGAAGGGATAAAATAGTTTATGTCCAATATTATTGTGGAACCTTATATTTGTCCGCTTTCATGGATGCATTCCAGTAACAGGCCATGCCAAACTTTTAAATC
>CAYYYJ010000055.1:0-3137 GCA_964476045.1 uncultured archaeon
GAACGGAAATTTGACCTCTGTATTTCAGTGGAAACACTGGAAGAGTTCATTCGGGTAATGAGGGATTTCAAGATACGTATGCCAGAAGCTTTGTTGAAAGAGTGGATAAACCTACTGACAGAAAATTCCATACTAATAGAACCTATAGAAAAATTTGATGTTGTCAGGGACAAAAAAGACAATAAGTTCATTGATTGCGCAGTCGCTGCTCGAGCAAATTATATTGTGAGCGGAGATCCTGATCTAACAGACATGAAAGAATTCAGGTCCATCAAGATTGTAAAACCAAAAGAATTTGTGAGTATAATAAATATGTCTGTTTAGAAAGCTAATTTTAGTTGGATGCAAAAATAAACATTGCTGTGCGTCTATGGTTTTTTCACCTTTCTCCAAATCTTTTTTCATACAACCCAAAAAATATCCTCTCCCATTTAGGATTTTCTTCAACCATTCTACTATATTTTTCTCTTACTAGATAGGGTTTTTAAGCCGTGTTGGAAAAAAGAAATTGTTACTTATGAGAAAAGCGCCAATTCTTGCTGGAGCAGCCGTGCTCGGAGCTTATTTGCTTGGGTCAGAAAGAGATGTGCTTTCTTCTAGATTTAGGGAATTAGCTAGTCCACACAGAACGCCATCTGTTTACGTTGAGCTTGTATCCCAAAATTCTAGAACCTCCCGAGAAACTCGATATATAGATAGTGCAAGCAATAAAGCTTCCGGTAAATTTTCTACTCACACAGATCCTAAAAAAGGTTATGCAGAGTTGAGTAAAAGAAATCCGTATACTGATGATAGAGATTTTTTCAGGAAACCGGAGGAGCCTTTCCTCTTTCGTTACAGGAGAGGTCTGGGTAATATAGAAAAACACTGGAGAGGCGAGACTTGCGAGTTGGAAGATTCAGATAATCAATTCGATTCTGTTGAATTCATAGGCGAAGAAAGCAGGGAATGTGCCATAGACGACATGGACCCAACAATAAAAAAAAGTGTGCGTTTTGAGGGGTTTAGATATGTTTTAAAAGCAGAGCCAGTTATTAATGAAATTCGTGGCATTGTTCGCGATCCGCGTGATGAACTTAAACCATCTGTTCTAAAGACGCTGGGAAAAGTCCCAGAGTTAGTGATTTTTTTGTGGCTCCCTTTCATGGATGGGGTTGATAGAGATGCACTGCGCTCAATAATGTCAACAACCTCTGATACAGGTATTTTAGATAAGTATGTGACAAACAATAGAAGAGAAATAGTTGCACTCAGTGATTCGGCCAGGAGCCCATGACATCCTGGGAAAATTCTCCTGCAGTCAATGTAATTGTCCCTATAGTGATTAGAGTACCACCGCCTATCGCACCAACAGCAGGGATTGCTATTTGTCCACCTGGAGTTAGTAAAAGTACTCCGACTCCCACAGCCGTTAACCCGATTCCAGTATATTGAAGTCCTAGTTTATATCCTGGAACATCTTGTACGCAATAACCTTCTCTGCCAGACTTTTTGGCTTCTATCAAATCTAAATAGATCACTTCCGTTCTGCAATTTCGAGCCGAAAACATATCGAAAGACCCGTCATAATCAGAATCTATAATAGCGAAGTCTGGTGTATGTACTATTTCAAGAGTTGTCGAAGTATATTTATCGAAAGTTATAGAATCTATCTGATCATTGAAATCTAAATCTGAGAAAACAAGATTATAATCATAACCGTCTATTTCAATCGACCTTTTTCTTGGTTTATTTGGATTTTGCTCACCAGAAGACTCCTTGAAATATACCACTCCAGCTGCTTTATTCATGTCATATGTTAAAACCCCATTTAAACCGCCCTTATATGTTGGGTTAAACACTTCTTCTGATCCAATTTTCTTTAATTCTGTGCATACAGGATCATTAACATCAGAACACGTTCCTTCAACCTTTAGGCCAATGCTACACTGTAAATCTGGAGTCAACGGTATCTGAGCACTATCGTCCAACCACGACTGACAATATTTGTATAGCTGAACTGTAGAACCTTTATAAGATAATTTTGCTGAAGCAGTTATTTTACTACCAACTACGCTGAGTCCTTTTTCATCTACACTGAAACCCTCTCCTAAAAATTCTTTACCCGAAATAACTAATTTATCGCCCTTGAAATCTTTACTTTTAGAAACGTAATAGAAAGTTCCACGACCGAATGGTAGCTTTGCAGTCTGCTTTCCTGCATCAAAGTATGTGTTAACTTCTTCCGGAATTTTCTTGCCCTTTAAGTCCTTAAAATAGTTTATAAAATCCTGTGAAGCTGGGTTTTCTGAGCCTTTGAAATCTTTTAGATTTTGACATATTGGGCTACTATCGTCATTGAGGTTATTAAGGTATTTAGATTTGGCAAAATAGTCGCTAAATTTTTTAAGTAAAGTATCATCGCCTGCTACACAAGAAGTTGACTTATCTTTTTCTGAGAAACTGTATATCCCGCAAACAGCAGCTCCTTTAACTACAGGAATGTTATTCAGTTTACAAGGAGAAGCTAAATGTGCATTTAAAATAGTTATTGTAGAGCTAGGTCTCTGCTTATTCATCACGGGTTTCCCCTCCCAATCACTACTCAGATCGAAATTTATAGGTTGCTTTTCCAAGGGTATTTTTAGAGCTATTTTATTTGGAGACTGGGATGGGTCGAATTTACCTAAAACTGAATCTGCATACGCAGCTCCATAAGCAGCACCACTTAAAATGAGGCCTTTAACTATTGTTTTTACAGGTTGTTTCACTCTGTTTATTGCAACCTGTTTTAATGTCTCTTTAAAAAAAGCCTTGCCTCCTTGTGCTGTAGCGATTTTCACGATAGCGGCTTCTCCACCGTACTTCAACACTATATTTTCTACTCCCGGGACGAACTTCATAAGTCCTTTTAATAAGCCTGACCCAACCATATATGCGCCTATTTTTGTTGGTGGTAATATACTTAACACGGCTATCGCAGAATAAACTTTCCAGTCAGCTTGAAATGTCCAGGTATCTTGATCCATAGGGAAGCTTTGCCAGTATGCTAAATATTTTGGATCCCCATAATAGGGTATCCAATCTTCTGCTTTCGAGATCTCCTGCGGCAAATTAAAGTTCTTGACGTCGCATGCCACTTCTGCTTTTGTAGCTGA
>CAYYYJ010000056.1:0-3121 GCA_964476045.1 uncultured archaeon
AATACCATGTTTATGATCTTCTAATTAAGGAATCAAAACTTAAAAAGGTTTAAAACCTGAGTTCGCCACATAAAGAAAACTGGAAATTTCCTACTTATAAAGTTCTGTCAGTTGGAGTTTTTAATAGTTTTTTGTGTTATTTTAATGAAAATTTGGCTGTTTTTTGAGTAATTTCTGGTAAAAATAGAGTTTTTCCATATGAAATAGAGGTAAAAACAAAGCATACTTTCGATAATTGAATTAACTGTCAGAAGATTGCGAATTTTTATGAGTTACTTTCTTGATTTTACACAGGAAATAAGCTAAAATTATGTGTCAATTCAATTTGAGTTTTTTTGAGTGACTCCAATAGAAATGAAGGTTAGATTTTTTGAATCAACTGGCGAACTCAGGATACTAAGCTCAGAAAAGAACTCTGGATTAAATTCTAGTGTCTGGCGAAATAATTTCCGGACACTACATCCAGAGCCATTTAGGGAAAGTTATAAACAAGAATATATGAGTACTATTGTAAATTGCGAGGCATCCCATCTAAAACTTGCAAATGAAACAGCTAGATTTCTTCGCCAATTACATTCCTATTTTAGTATTTCTTGAAATATCATTACATTTTCTATTACATATCCATATCACATATAATTTCTAGCATCTAAAAGGAGAGTTTATAAAGAGAACCTTGGTTCTTTTTATAATGAAAAAAGAGAGCTGGAAAAAACTTGGAATAGTAATGATATTTGCGGCTGCAATGGGATTTCTTGAGGTAGTTATTGTAGTTTATTTGAGAAAATTATATTATCCGAGAGGTTTTAATTTTCCTCTTGCCTCAATAGAAACATGGGTGATAAATATTGAATGGATCAGAGAATTTTTTACAGTTGTGATGCTTATATGTATTGGTTTTCTAGCAGGAAAAACTTTGTATGAAAAATTTGCATACTTTCTGTATAGTTTTGCTATTTGGGATATTTTTTATTATATCTGGTTAAAAGTTATTCTAAACTGGCCGGCATCTTTTCTCACGTGGGATTTACTTTTTCTGATTCCATGGCCGTGGGCAGGTCCTGTCATAACACCAATAATATATTCTGTTTCAATAACAATACTTGCTCTATGCATCATCCATTACAAAGATAAAAATTACAAAATAAAGTTAAGTAAAATTGAATGGGTATTGTTCATTCTGGGTTCAGCTACTATCATGTTCACATTTCTATATGATTACGGGCAGTTAATATTCAGATGGGGATTTGCTTCTGAATTCTTTACTCTTGCAGTTAACGAATCATTTCTTCAATTAGTATTTTCCTACACACCAACAAGCTACAACTGGATGCTCTTCATCGCTGGAGAGATATTAATCATAATCTCTATATTTTTATTCTTCATAAGAACTAAAAGAGACATAAAAAGCGATATTGTTAATCATAAGTAGGAAATTTCATAAAAAGAATCTAGGTTCTTTTTATCCAAACGTAAACGCATAAACTCTCATTCCCTTAAATGCATATATCTTAAAATCTCCCTCGACAAAATCATTTGTCTTAACAATTTTATACATATCAGCACCATTAAATTTAACATAGCTTTTTTTACCATCTCGCATATCCAACCATTGTTTATTAAAGAAGAAGATCAGTATAGACTTCTAACATCAATTCCCTACTGGATTAATTACTATTACTTTTTTAGTCAACATCCGACCAGCATACGAGGATTGCGATTTCGCACTCGTTGGAATCTTGCGGCAACGGTCCGTACCGCTCCGAGAACCCTCTCCTCGTACTGAGATCCATGAGCTCTAGTTGGCCAATGCGCGGGACGCCGGTATGCTCTACGATTAACGTTGTTATGGCGAAGTCACTCCCTGGCGATCAAAGGCGAATTGCGGTAGCCATCTCCCGGACCCAGGTGTTCGTTCCTGACCAGTAGCCGTGTGCGATGACTGTGATGCCAGCGGAATAGAGAACTCGGACCGGAAGAGTGACGAGGAACACGACGAGAAGACCATAAGACAATCTGATTCTAGTAGTGGACATGATTGGCACCTTGTGCTTAGACGTTGCGGGTTGGGTTAAGAGTCGACAACCTGTGACGAGTACGAATATAGTGGGCCAGCAGGATGAAGAAGGACAGGATTATTCCGGCGATTGAAAGAGCGGGAAGGACGGCGTGGAACAGGGGGTTCTCCGGAAAGAGTGTGTTCTGCGAGATCTCTTCATAGACCACGGATGGTATAACAATCAATGTGAGAGACAACGCACACGGGAATCCAACAAGGACCCCAATGTCAGAGAGGCTGGTGTCCTCGCGGTTCTCTATAATGGGAGGTACTTTAATTCCGAGAAACCACAACACTAACAATACTGATAAAAGTGAGGAGGTAATCACGAGGTCCAGGAGGGAGAAAACAGAAGGCAAGAAAAGCACGGACGAAGAGAAGGAAATGAGAAGAAAAATGAGAAGAATAATGAATAGGAAGAGGCAGAGTATACTGTATGCCCTGTAAAGTGTTGTTCTCATGGATATACATCGAGTGCGGAGTTTATAAATTGTAATATTGGGAGAGCAGGACGACGGTTGCCTACAGTAGAGGAGTGGCGTTGCTCTTGTTTCTTTCGATCGTGCCACTTTAGCGTAAAGCGCGTCTATTTGATATTGGCAATCGGGAGGCCTGATTGGAACAAGATGTCTGGGACTGTGGCGTCTTACATCATTGGGGGAGAACGGAGGAGTCTCTCTCGTAAAGAAGTGCGATGTGGAGAGGAGCTTCGTCGAGGAAGGATCCAGAGGGCAAATTTTGTCGCAGTATTCTACGACGGTGTTCATGGCGAAGTGTGTGGTTCCCGTTCTGGTGGACGGATTCTCCATCTGCTCATCGGTACGTGCGCAAACCGTGCTCTCGCGGCTCGGTAGAATCTCTCAAAACTCGTAAGTGGCTCCTTCATCACCGCTTTCGTGCCTTCCGTCTTGCCTTTTGTTGCCGTCTCGGTAAGATGACCGCTGCTCAGTAGTCCGGGAGGGACGGGCCTTGGTCAGTCCGAAGCGGGAGAGGGTGACCGATGTCTTCTTCACAAATTTTACCCTCTATCTGCATCATCACCAGAATCCCTCTCGCCAAATC
>CAYYYJ010000057.1:0-3040 GCA_964476045.1 uncultured archaeon
TTCATATAATTATAAAATTATCCAAACATCACAGATTTTATTGTTTTTGATTTAGTATTAAAATAATTTTTTTATAAACATGTGACTATTTGTCAATAAACTTTTGTCAAAATGCGCATTTTCAGCATCATGTTCTCTAATATTCTTTAATAGCCCTTTTTAAGCCACCAATCTTTTGTTTAAGTAGATACAATGATGATTTCTTTTTTCTTGAGTATTCTAAAAAGGCAACGCCGAAAAAAAGCACCTGAAAATATCTAAAATTATTTATGGATGGGAACGTTTTCAGATGCTCTAAAACAGATATGATAACAGAAAATACAGATGCAATAGTTTGCCAACTTTGCAGGGAACCGATATGGAATTTCTTGTGCATTGATTGCATAGGAAAGAACGTTGAAGAGTGGCTGCCAAAAGGATTCACGCAACAATTTGTGAAATTTCACACAACAATCAAAAACCACTTCCACACAATGATCGCCGACAATTTTGAACCGTGCCTGGACTGCAGGAAACTAAACGAGACACCATTGTGCCCCTACTGTTATACTCACGAGGTGTATCACTGGATTTCTGCATCAAGCGCAGATATAGCAAGGCAATTCAGCAAGATCTTTTTCTTCTACCCATTCGAAGGGTCTGAATTCATAAGAAGTGAGCAGGGACCAATACAGGGGGTTATGAACGAAAGGGCTAATGTCGGCATGTGCGATGTTTGCGGTGAGTATTCAGACATTCTGCAACAATTAAATGGGGGATGGCTCTGTGAAGTTTGCAAAGAATGAAGGGAAGACACTCTGGAATTCAGCAGGGAGAAATGCAGCCTCTGCAGACCCTATTAAAAGAGATTATAGGCTGCTCGAGAGGCTGTCTCCTGATATGGGCAATCTAAAAACTGATGTACACATAACTCAAGATGATTCTGAGCTTCTGAGGAACTTCCTTCAAAACAGGCAGATGACAATGGGAGATTTAGTTACTGTGAATAATCTTATAGGCTCCAAAATAATAGCTTCGCTAGAAAAGTTAGTAAGTTTTGGTTTGGTTAGAAGAAATTGGGACAAAGAAGCTGAGATGCACACTGACGTAGTTTATTCCCTCACACCTGAAGGCCACTATGTAGCAACGAAAAATATATAAGTTATTTAAATACGATAGGCTTATTTCTAGAATGGCTAAACTTACACCAGAAGGTAAAAGGTATGTAGATACCTTGTGGGGAAGAGGGGACTATTTAACTGATGGAGAAATAGCAAAACGGATCCATGGTTTAACAGGATATAAACCTGGAGCAAACGAAATTACAATTTATAGATTAACGAGAAACGAGCCCTTACTAAGACCGGGAGAAAGATTGGGTTGCATAGGAAATGTTTTTTATTATACTAGAAGATTTCTTGCATTTTTGTCTACAGGAAGATTAAGAGTGCAACCCACTAGTTTAGAGGCCTTCCGAAGAATTGAAGAAGGCCATGCAGAAGAAGAGTATTAAGCCTTTTTCAAAGAAGGTTGGAAGCTGATTAATATCAGCTTCGTCCCTTTATAGCTTAAGCCAAAAGATCGCTAATAAGCTTTTGCAAAGTACGTTTTCTGTTCAGCCGCCTCACTGCAATAAATGCATTTGGATTTAGTTTTCTTCTGGCCAAAAGGTATAACCCGCGACGTGGCTGTAGTCTCTTCTTTTATCTTTTCTTCGCAACCCTTTGTCTCACACCAATAAGCCAAAACCATCTTCTTGTTCTCTATTTGTTTTTTGAAGTCATCTTTTGTTTTTGCTTCCTTGATAAGAGCTTCCCTCTCTCCTGTTGCTTTTTCAAGAAGATTTTTCTGTATATCCTCAAGAGTTTTTTGGACCGAGAGGATATCATCTAGTCTAACAGCTTTTTTCTCTCCTGTATCCCTTCTAGCTAAAATCATCTGCCCTTTTTGTAAATCTTTAGGGCCTATTTCAACCCTCAACGGCACGCCTTTAATCTCCCATTCATTGAACTTCCAGCCCGGGTTGTGCTCTTCCCTCTCGTCCAGATGGGCTTCTATCCCTTCCTTCTCAAGAGCTTCTTTTACTTCACGGGATTTTTTCAAAACCTCTTTTTTACTGTCTTCAAAAATTATAGGGACAATGACAGCTTGTACAGGGGCAATCGCTGGCGGCAAAACTAAACCTTTATCGTCGCCATGAACCATTATTATTGCTCCGAGAAGTCGTGTGCTCACTCCCCAAGAGGTTGTCCATGCAAACTTTTCTTTCTCATCTTTGTCAAGGAATTTAATGTTGTAAGGCTTTGAAAAGTGCTGGCCAAGGTTGTGGGATGTTCCCATTTGCAAAGCCCGTCCATCTGGCATGAGACCTTCTATGCACGTTGTATAAAGGGCGCCTGCAAATTTTTCTTGTTCGGATTTATTTCCAGTCAAAACAGGGATAGACAGGGTCTGCTCTGCCATTTTTTTGTAAACCTCGAGCATTTGGAAAACCTCTTTGTCTGCATCTTCTTTTGTCGCGTGTGCTGTATGGCCTTCCTGCCATAAGAACTCTCTTGTCCTCAAGAAAAGCCTTGTCACCTTTGTTTCCCACCTTACGATATTACACCATTGGTTGATCAATAAAGGCAAATCTCTCCAGCTTCTAATCCACTTGGAAAAAGAGTCGCAGATTATTGTTTCTGATGTCGGCCTCAACGCATATTTTTCTTCGTCATCTTTCCTTTTTTCTATCCATGCAACTTCAGGGACGAAGCCTTTGAAATGCTCAGCTTCTTTCTTCAGCAAGCTCTCTGGAATGAACATCGGGAAATACGCATTTTTGTGGCCTGTTTTCTTGAATTCTTTATCTAAGTAAGCTTGTATTTTCTCCCAGATTGCGTATCCATATGGCTTGATAACCATGCATCCTGAGATTATCGAGTAATCTGCGAGGCCTGACTGCTGGATGGCTTCTGGGTACCATTCTGCTAGATCCGACTTTTTGTTTTTTAATCCCATACATTTCTAAATTCTTTCTCTTTGGTTATACCTTTATCTTTCTTTAGAAAGAGAAAGGGTA
>CAYYYJ010000058.1:0-2817 GCA_964476045.1 uncultured archaeon
AGAGTCACCAAATATATGGGAGGGTAGTTTCAGCAAAAAACGTTACGGTCTCGTTGTTAGAAATTAAAAAATTATTAACTCCAAGAGAATACGATAAATTTTTGCCTATTTACACAGAATTTACAACCAAAAAAACACTCAGAACACACCCACACGATAGTGGGGGCCAATTAATAAGAATTTAGGCTATGTTTCGATGCCCATCAGCAAGAAATTGTTGATGTAAGAAGATAGAATCAAAACTCAACACTCAAAACCCTTAATTCTGGGTTATGCAGCACCCCTGGGAGAGCCTGATGTATGTCGGTTTAGGCGCCCTTGCTTTGACAGGGGTTGGAGCCATCCTTTCTTCTTCAGTCATAGGGGCGACCACTCTAGGCGGCGGGCTAAGCTGGCTTGGGGGAGCAATACTTTCAACAAAATTCGCTGTATTATCAGTTGGTGGAATATTGGCATACAAAACAGCAAATGGAACCTTGGACAGCAACGATTTATTGATGGGGGCGCTGTCGCTCGGACCTTTAGCTGCCGGAAGGTTAATCAAGTATACAGGAATTGGAAAAATCTTGGCTCCAAAGGCTGCAAACGCGCTGGTAAAATTGGACAATGCCTTGACAGGTGGAAGGATAAGGGGGATGATAAAGGCGTTTGAGGAGAAGATGGCAAATCTTGGGGGCGGTGCGGCAAGAGGAATATCAGAAGTTCAGCGGGAAAGCATATTGACAAGATTAAGGAGCAAAAAATGGTCTGTAACAGACGATTTTACAAAACTCGCAGATGATGAGCTTAGGATTGTAAATGAGATAGCTGATGGGGTTGAGAAGATACCTGAAATTAAACACCTTAGGTTTATAGACGACTCTAGAAAAGGCTTTATGGCCACCCTACCAGACGGGACAGTTATAATTAACAAGGCTGTTTCAGCCAGAGATTTAAGCTATTTCAGGTCAATATTAAATCATGAGTCGGGCCACCTCCTGCATGTGGACCCTGCAACAGGCAAGTACTTCAGTTGGGACAAATTTATGAAAGGGTTTGGGAATAGCAGAGTTAAGGTGCCTAAATTTAACGGAGTTGAAGACGATTTAGAAATCTTAGAACAGATAGTGGCTGATAAAAACGCCTTTGTAAGAAATTCTGCACTGAAACAGGAGTTCAGCGAGTGGATAAAGAATGTTCACATTTCTAACTTAATCCAAAACGAGTTTAAAGTAGCTAAACCAGAACTTATAAGATCTTTAGTCTACGCAAAGAATTTTGATCCTGAACTTTTGCCTATAATAGAGAGATCGATTAAAAATAAATGGGGAGATGTTCTGTGGCTGACAAATTTCGATGATGGTCTGAATGGCATAAAGCCTTTCGTAAAATTTTCAGAGGAGGTTGTGATTAAATTATGAAACTCGATGAAAAGCTCTTGGTGAAACTGTTGAAAGAGAGATCAGAAACAGGTAACTTAGAGCAAGTAATGATGGAGAAGTTATTCATAGATATATTAAAAACATTCGGAATTTCTGTAAGCCAATACAGTTCCTATAGTAAAGGAGGCAAAGTAAGAAATCCGAGGGAATGTTGGGAAAAAAATATTTGTATAAAAAAGTCATGTGGGCAGAAGAAACTGCTCAAACAGAAAGATAAATACGTCTGCGGTGTCTGTGATCTGGAATTTGATTCTAAAACATGGGATGATACATTAAGGGCTATAAAAGAGGCAAAAATAGCGTCCGGTAAATTCCATGATTATGCACAAAAAATACAAGACAATCCTAGGTTCAAATATCATAGTAAAGATTTCCGAGAACTTGAAACGCAGATTAGTCTTTTGGCAAAGAAATATGGAAAAGAGCCTTGGTGGAATTCCCAGCTTATAGATCGGGTTATTCTTGGTTGGAGATATTAGCTAAAAATATAAATATTTACTTATGAGCCAATTGGTTGTGATCGGCGAAGAATACGAATGGATAAAATATGCGTCAGACGCACTGGTGGTTGCTTATCCTGAAGAGCTGGAGTTTGTGATAGACGATGACGGAATAGTTTTTTACTATGCTAAAAAAGAAATCAAGCCTTCATTTGTTTTATGGAGGGTAGCCGACGAAAAACCTTATCGCCCGAGACTTCTGGGGGCTCTGCAAAATGGAGGCATAAGGACCGTCAATAAGCCGGATATAATATTTAGATGTGAAAACCAGTTTTCTGTGCTGACGCTCCTGGCTCAAAACGGCATTCCGATCCCTAAAACAATCTCTCTATCGGGCAGTCATATGCCTAAGTTCACATATCCTGCTGTCCTGAAAACCGAAGGCGTCCACAGGGGAGAGAAAAAGGTACTTGTAAAAAATGACGAAGTTCTTGGCAGCATTTTGCCCATGCTCTCTTTTAACTCTTCGAGATATCTGCTTCAGGAATATTTGGAGGTGGAGAACGATTATAGGGTTTTGGTAATTGGAGGGAAGGTTATAGACATAGCAGAAAGGATATCCGACCATTGGATAAAATCAAGAGACGCAACAGCACAAATATTACCTATAGAAGTTCCTGATATCTCCTCAATGGCTCTGAAAGCGACTAACCTTCTTGGAGCTGAAATCGCGGGAATCGATATTGTAAGAACAGTGGAAGACAAATATTTTTTATTGGAGGTGGTTACTGAACCAGGTTTTAAGGCTTTCGGAGAAGTTGCATACAAGGCTGTTATGGAATATCTGAAGAAAACGGCAGATTTGTGAGAGCACAGCACCACAGTAATTATAATATTCAGACAGCCAAGTGATACAAACTCTCTGAATAGCTTCAGATTTTAAATTGGATAATTCA
>CAYYYJ010000059.1:0-2326 GCA_964476045.1 uncultured archaeon
CTCTATAGGTTTAGACACTGTTTTATCCGTTTTAATTGATTTATTTGATTGTATTGTGTTATATTAATAATAGGCAAGTCCTGATATCCTATTTTTCTCCTGTAAAAGTTTGTTAATTCACAACATAAATCAGGCTCATCGAAGTTTATCCATACAGGATTTGTGAAATATCTACACGTATTGAGTAATTCAAAAACTACTCCTTCTGCTGCATATGATCCTATCATTCTCTTAGCCAAGTCTGTAAGTTCTTTGCTGCCTTTGGGGAGGCCTACATGTAATTCCAGATATTTGCAAATAGAATCAAATGTTTGTTTTTTCAGAGAGCTGGAGTTTCTATAAAACTTATTGAAGACTAGTTCATAATCTTTTTTAAATTTTTTCTGCAAATCTGTGTATAAAATTACATTAACTTCTTTCGATCCGTAGTTTCTATCACAAGTCTCTTGGATTTTATTTTTAAGTTGTGTGAAAATTCTTACCAAATCAGTACGTGAATTAATTCTGTTAGGGTAGAGATAGTATGCGTTAGTGTCTGCTATCAACTTAAAGTAATTGTATCTCAAGCCTTTAATACTATCTAGTTTTTTTAATAACGCCCCCTCTATTTTTCCAAACTCGAAAACTTTAGGAAGTTCTGTGAACTTATCAATCTTTTCGCCATTTAGCGTCTTCTCTAAATCCAGATCGAAGTCTACAAAAATCTGCCCATTTCTGGATACAAGTTTCCTTGGAGGGCACTCCCAACTAAAAAATGTTGTAACGGCCATCGATTTATTTGTTTTTCCTGAAAGATTAGACTTCATTTTTACCACCTCCTTTGTATAAGACAAAAATTCCTGGTATATCCTTCTCACCTCTAAATTTACGATAGGAGTTTGCTATTTTGGGCCCATTATAAATTGCCTCGTTGCTATTGGATACTGGATTTGACAAATCTTTAGCTAAAATCCAGTTTTCTGTGGCATAGCTACTTACAACCCTTTTCCCAAACAGTTCCATTGCTTGTTCCCATTCGGGTTTGGGGCTAACTTTCTTGCTGAGGTCTGCAATTTCTTGTCTGAGTAGTTTACCTTTTATGATAGATTTGGCAGTATCAAAACTATCCATTATCTCCCGAAAGACTTTTCTGTATTCAGCTTCCCATTTTAGAAAAGTGTAATAGAAATTTAAAATCTCTATTTCTCCGGGGCAAAATAACTCGTCGACTCTCTTTTGGAGGCCAATAGTAAAAGCGTCCATCAGTCCAATAGTATCTCGGCCAAAACTTCTAGGATAAACCAATATAGGATTTGTGCCCGCAACAAATTTCTTATACTTCACAGTCTTTCCTAGCTGTTCCAACGGCTTTTTTACTCTTTCAATAAAGCTCTTCTCAAGTTCAGTCCGTTGAACCATCCTAGTTTTGTCAATTCCTTTCTCTATATCAACGTTCCAACTACACGTCAGTTCGCCATCTTCCATGTACAGATCGCTTCTAGGAGGACATTCCCAATTGAAGAATGTCATTTCCTCGCTATCGAGAGCTTCTTTCAGCAAATCCTCTTCTGTCGGCTCCCTGATCTGTATCTGCTTTATACGCTCTAAAATTGTGAAGATACTCACCTGTCATAAGCCCTCCTCACTGAAAAAGAGTCTTTCTCTAAATCAAAAACCAGTTCAACGCAATCCCCTTCCTTCAACCCAAAATTCTTCCTCAGAAAAGATGGAATAGAAATGCGGCCTTTTGAATCGAGTTTTACTAAAAGAGATCTTTGTGATTTTTTATTGGATTTAAAATTATCTTTACTAAAAACAGAAGTTGGACTAGATAGATCTCCTTTGCTTCCCTGTGTGAAGACACTCACCTAGTTTTGCCATATTATCAATTTTCACCTGGTACTACATAGAACAAGAGTATATAAATCCCTTTGGTGGGATGACTACAGGTTGCTAGCTAGTTCAGCCAAAACCCTTCTAGGGTCCTCAACCTTAACAACCCGTGAGGAAACCAAAACTCCGCAAGTGCCTAGTTCTAAAGCTTTCTTAACATCCTGTCCATTTGCAACCCCAGCCCCGCAGAGGACATTTATTTTTGGATTTATTTTCTTCACAATATCTATTGTTTTAGTTACGATCTCTGGTTTAGCAGTAGAAACAGACATTCCTGTTCCAATGAGTTCAGGGGGCTCTATGGATATGAAATCAGGAGAAAGCTTTGCAATCCCTTCAACCTCCTCTAAATCAGAAGCACAGCAAACAGAAACGAGATTTAATTTTTTCATTATGTTGATGCATTTTTCTATATTTTTTAAATCCATTTTTTTCTCAGAGTGGTTAATCAGGC
>CAYYYJ010000060.1:0-2220 GCA_964476045.1 uncultured archaeon
AAAGAGAGATGCAGATTTTCCTAAAAAGGTGCAGTCCAGTTTTTTGGTGCAGCTTTTTCCTAAAATGCAGATTTTCCTAAAAAGGTGCATGGCTATTTAAAATTTACTGTTAAATCTGATTCATGCTGAAAATATTTTCAATTGGGTTAATTGCGTTGATACTATTATCTGTTACTCTAGTTTTTACAGCACAATCTGTGTTCTCAGACTCCCCTGCAAGCAAAGTTGACAGCTTTTTGACTGTAAAAGAAATAATGGAGAATAAGCAAAAATACGACAATAAGATGGTAGCTGTAAAAGGCTATGTGGTCTACAAATATTCCTGCGTTTGTGCCGGAGGCGTCTGCATAACTTGTGCGATAAACCATTTGGGAATAGCTGATTCTGCATCAGATAAAGATTATCTGATTGCTAGCTTCTTTGTAGACGAACAAGTTTATAACAGCTTTAAAGTAGGAGATATTATAATGCTGAAAGGTGAATATAGTTTCAGCAATCCTGTTGGCGTATCCAATTCTTATGGCTCGCTGAAATATGATTCGCTCGCTAGTTTAACTGCGTCACCCTCAACTGCTTCAGCTTCTCCAGTACAGACTGCAAGCCCGCAACTCCTGTCCGATACGCCTGTAAGCCAGCAGCCACTGGTCCTGGCATCAAATAGGTTGTTTCCGGTTAAGTCGTTTTTGAAGGACGTTGCAAACGAAATTATACCAACCTCTGAAATAAAGAATAAGGGTGGGCCAGACGAGATAGATATTGTGCCAGATGCAAATTTCGGATTAGGCAGTAACGAAGGAATAGATGTGAAAGTGTTTTCCAGAGTACCTGAGGCAGATGATAGCAATCAAGTCATTAGCGGACTCCCATCCGTATACAATTCTCAGCTAAGAGTTTTTCAGATAACGGCCCCAAGAATAGTAAGGCAAAACATGAAGTATGGAAAAATTTCTTTCTGGCTGGCTGGAGAAGATCTCAAAAACTTGAAAAAAGAGAATGTAGTTTTATTGAGGTTCTCAAATGGCGTGTGGAGTGAACTTAATACGTCTATCGATTCTACGAAAACAGATGGTTCTACGCTTTTCTCAGCTGTCACACCAGGATTCTCTGTATTTGCTGTCGCAACGAAATCAGATACAAGAAATGCCTTAGTCCAGCAACCAACACAAGAAGCCAGGCAGGGGAACCAATCTGTTGCAATAAATAGTTCACAGGCAAACCCTACACCTAACCAAACTGTTCAGTTAGTTCCATCAAATCCACCAGTCGAAAGCAAATCCCCTGCATCTGGCCTAGCAACTTCAGGCAGCGGGATAGTAGCTAAAAACCTGCCTGTAATCATTGTTGTTGCAGCATTCATCTTAGGCGCTTTATACTTCACAGTTAAACCAAGCAAAAAAAATAAGCAAGAGAAAGGCAAGGCTGACGAGAAAGCAGACAGCAGCCTATACGGAGGCTCTGGCTTATCAGAAATGAAAAAAGAAATCGAAAGCAAAATGGAACCAGAAGAACCTGAAAAACAGGCCGATGTGGAAGTTGTTGATCTTGAGGATATCCAGGAGAATAAAAAAGAATATGCACCAGAACATGGGCCAGAGGTTAGTAAACCAGAGCCTACCCAAGTTCCAGAAATCGTGAAAGATTCTGATTACCTTTCTTTCCATGCAGAACCTCCTAAATCAGAGGATGGTTTGAAACCAGAAGATCTCTTAGTGATTAGGTTTGTTAAAGGGAAACCTGAGATAGTCCAGTGGAAGAAGGGATCCCCGAAGAAGACCAAAAGGAAAAAAACTAAGCAACCAAAACCCTCGGATAAAAAGAAGCCTGGTAGAAATGAGAAAACCAAAACAAAAAACACAAAAAAGAATTCCAGAAAGAAGAGATAGCTGGTTTTAACCATAATATTAATCTCAACTATAACTAAAAGAAAAACTTATATGGCAGTAGTAACACTAAAGGTTTAAATAGCTTAGTTTCTTTTATATAACATCTCTTTTGAGGTCAAATCTTAATTATGACAAGATATCGCGGTACAGGTGTTGGGATAAGAAGGACAATGAGGGCTCTTAACAGTGGATACAAGGAGTCTGGTTCTGCTGGTAATAGGGTTGCTGGTAGCGCACTAATATTAGTGACTCTAGCTACAGGTTGTTATGAAGCAGACAGGCTTAATCACGACTGGTTTGGGGGCCCTGGATACAGGAGAACAGGAAAAAATCAATC
>CAYYYJ010000061.1:0-2201 GCA_964476045.1 uncultured archaeon
AGTGAAACTGGCTAAAACTGGGCCTAAGGCGATGAGAAATGTAGGTACACAGCATGCAAATCCGGTAAAAAAACTTGGCAAAAAGCCTATCAATGCTTTATTGCCTGGCCGGAATCGACACACTTTAGAGACCGAATAGCTGTAAACTGCTACGGCAATGTTAAGAAATACTAAAAAGGAAAGTATTGCAGCTAAAATAAAGTTTGGTATCGAGAAAAATACGCTTAACCCATTATAGATATAAAAAACAGCTATTGATTCCCAGAGAAAAGGGGCAACAGGTTTGAAAATTTTATTCTTCCAATCGTCTATTACTCTAAAAGAAAAAGATTCTGGCATTTCTACAAATGCAATGTTTCCTATGCTGTACAGGTAAAAAAGAAAATATGCTATAGCAACAAGCAAGCTAATTCTCTTTGTCTTTTTGTCTTTCAGTATTATAGAAATTTTGCTGGGTATGGTTGTCATATCTCTCACCTGTAAATTTCAGTGTGGGGATAAAAAGAAATCCATGCAAACCACATCACATCAAACGAATTAACTAATTTTAATCTCGTTCCTTTTATTTCTCCCAAAATAGACTCGCCAAAAACTGTCCATACAGAATTAGTTTCTCTGTCAACTATATTTCCGTCCTTGAATTCAAAATTCAAAACTTTGCCGTTAACTTGTCTAGCGTAAACTCTAACTGTATCTAAAGAATCATCGTATAACGCAACAATAGGTTTATTATCGATTAATAGATTCGCAACTTTGGTTTCAGCAAGCTTGCCTTTAACTATGGCCAAGGCAGAGTTGTTTGTGCGAACACCAATTACAACTTCTTTTTCTGGAAGCCTGTTGTCTGTAGCCATTACAGGAAAGAAGGGTACTCCAGAATCATAGTATGTACCCTTTCTGAGGTAAGAGCCGTAGGGATCAGTGCCATAAGACCTGAGAAATCCTGTGTCTGTAGATAAAACCAGCGCATTAGGATATTTCGCCTTTGCTTTGTTCCATGTTGTCCAAATTACTGGGAATTCTTCCAGAGTTTTTCCTTTTTGGCTACCACTGATCGCAGTGCCAAGAATTTGTGGCCAATAGCTGTCCGTAGCTCTATCGTACATAACCAGATTACTGTTAAGCAGTTTACCAGAGGTTCCGAGTGTTGTTGTTATGCTGTCGAATTTGCCTTTGAAGCCTATAGCAGTACCAGTTAAAGGGCAATAGGTTACCGAAACCTTTTCTGCGGATATTGCGTCATTTACAATTTCATGCCAAACAAGAATTTTTTGGGGGAAGATTTTTATAATGCCGCCGTATTCGACTACAAAAACTACGTCATTGTCGTCTAAGAATTTATCAGATTCCGATACAGAAGTATATTTTGGGTTGTCAATGGGGGGTATTCCATCTTTAGGAGGTCCTCCGCTTACAATGTTACGCGAAAATTCATCTAGGCTCTCTTCAACTTCCTTCTCCAAAAGCATCGAACTTTCAGGCAGTGGTGTTTGCGCTTGAAAGATAAAAATTAAAAAAATAAAAGATATAAAAATTGCGAAAATTGCGATTAAAATATAATTTTTAATTTTCATAACATCATCTAACGGCTATATTTTTTGAAAGCTCCCAAATAATTTAGTGTGAATAGTAAAAGTCCTATGCTTATGATATTTATCAATGCACTGAATCTTGTGAAAAAACCTACAATAATGCTGGCAGGCAAGAACAGAGCACCTATAGAAGCACATGCAGGGCATTGGGCGACTAGAAAACCTAGGAACGTTGCAGAAGAGCTTATACCGGCTCCCTTGATTTTATTGTCTGCAGTACAAACTTTTGGCTGTTTTCTTACATAGATTTGAAAGGACAACGTCATCCCAAACAGAATTGCGAACGTTATAAACAGTATTGCATTGTACCACGGTATCACAGTAAACCATAGGTCGATGTTCTGGACTATGCCCAAAACCTGCGTGTAGATGTATACTAATGTAAATACTATCGTAGAAATGACAGAAATCGCAGCATATTTTCTTAATTTTAATGCTTCGATCAGACGCATACAAACACCTCGAATGAAAATGTGAATAAAAAACTTATGCCAACTCTTGGTCAATCGCTGCTTTTATCACAGAATACGGCTGCGCGCCAACAAGCTCAATATAACCCTTCTGCGGGCTTCCAATGTAAAATGTCGGTGTTCCGCTTACGCCTGCTGC
>CAYYYJ010000062.1:0-1858 GCA_964476045.1 uncultured archaeon
AAAACACAGAAAGGCTCGCAGCAAATAAAGCTGCCCAGGAGGCGATAGAAAAGAATTTGGAAAAAATAGGGGAGAGCACTAAAGGTCGTGTTGAGAATATATTAACTGAGACTGATAAAATAGGTAAAGACGTAAATAATATTGTTTCGAAGTTACCTAAATCCTTGACACCAGAAGGAATAAAGGCTTTAACAATGACTGTTAAGAATATAGGCGGAGAAGCACAATTAACTAAATTCTCAAAAGTTGTCAGGTCTGTTGCCGACGATATACCAATCAAAAATCCAAAAATTCAGATTCAAGGTTCATTTACAACAGGGAATTTTGTTAAAGGCTCAAGCGATGTGGATATAGCTGTAAAAGCTAATAAAGCAGATTTTGAAAGGTTAATAGAGTTAGGTAAAAACAAAATATATAATCCAAAAATACGTGAAGAGTTTTTGAGTAACGCAGTAGAAAAAGGAATTATTAGAAAATACCATCTAAACTTTATAACAGATAGTGGATTTGAAACTAAAATTTGGGATAAAATATACCCGACTGTAAAAGAGTCTGGAGCAATAAAGGTCGACATGTCTGTAGTATTGGAAAAAGGTCCATTTGATAACGGCGCGTTTGTCGATATACTTAAATAATGTTATGGAAACCAAAATGCTTGATTTTTGGATATATTTTGACATGAAGTCAGATGAATCAAGCATAATGAAAGAATTAGAAAAAACTTTTAGAGTTAAAAGAAAAACTAATGCTGCAATAGAGATCAAAGAAAATATATTGGAATTATGGAAAAACGAAAGTTTTGATCCAAGATCTAAAAAGGAGCTTCACCAATATCGATATTTTATTAAAAGTATATTTATGGGGAAATCGGTTAACATATCCGATCAGACTAGTATAGTAAAGCGTTTGGAGGAATACTTTACTAGGAATAAAATTAGATATACTCTACTAAAGGACTTCTAGTTTTTATGTTATGAAAATTGTCATTTTTGGTGATGTTCACGACAGATGGAAAACAGTAGAAAAGGTTTTGTATCATGAGTTTTCCAACGGGGAAGGCACAGCCATGTGTGTCGGTGATCTTGTTACTTACCCAGAAATTAAAAACACAAAATTCTATTTCGTCTATGGAAACCACGAAAATCTTGCTAATATAGATTCTCTAAGGAAAAACAGAAATGGATTAATACCAATATATACAGGGGAAGTAATAAAACTGGAGGATGGAACAGCAATTTCCGGAGTTTGTGGAAATTTTTCTCCGCACTTTTTCGACAGCGATGGGGAAAATAAATACATAAAGAAAAAAGACATAGAGAAAATTAAGAGTCTTGGTAATGTCGATATACTGTTATCTCATGAAGCTCCTTCTGGTGTAGGAGTTTCAAAGTTTGGGAAGGATGTTGGACAACCGCTTATCAGAGAGGTTATAGACAAGCTACGCCCTAAAATAGCCTTTTTTGGCCATCATCATATGTATTTCGAAGGTGTGTACACTGGCACTAAAATAATTGGTCTAGATTATCCAAAAAGATCATATGTTATTCTTGAAACATCTAACTTTTCCATTAAAAAGGTTGAAGCCAGTTTGGTCGGAAAAGAGTATAAGTTTGACTGGGAAGTAATAGGATAAACCTATGATTTCTGACGACAGAATATTTTTCCAGCAACCAATAGACATCGATCCAGAGGAAGAGTTATTTCTTACAGAATTGCCGGAAACAGTAGATACCTTCACAGGCATCGAATTCGGTTTGCTCCCATCAACTGAAATAAAATTTGACAATGCCTTAACTGGCGGTAAAATCAAAAACATAATTGCGGGCTTCGAGGAGAGGCTGGCGGCGAGGGTGGCGAA
>CAYYYJ010000063.1:0-1855 GCA_964476045.1 uncultured archaeon
TCTTGGTTAAAATCATATATCCTTTTAGATATACTTGTATATCCTTTTAGATATATAAAGATTCTTCAAAAACCTTCGCTGCAAGCGAGAAAAGAAAAACCGATAGTATTCACCGTCCATGATGCAGACAGAGACAAATATCCAACTGCTGAATCAGGCGGCTGGAAACGAGACGGAAAGCCAATCGGAACAGCTTTCCAGGAAAAGGACTTTGTGACTATAAAAGTCTATGCTGAGCGGGACGCAAAGGATGCAAACATTCAGGGTTTGGAGCAACAGTGCCTGTTACTGGAAACACGTTTAATCTGGATCTAAGTGTAGTGCCTGATATCACTAAACAGAAAATTTTCACCGCTGATCAACAAAGTCTTTCAAGGACATACAATTTTCTATACGAAGAGAGGATTTAAAAAGCAGAGTTGCCGAGAAATACTTGCTTTAATCGCCTCTTCGTAAGCGTAAACGTCTAATGTTACGTGAAAACGTAACATTTATATACATAATGTTACATAATAGTGTAACATATGGAATTGGAAAAACTGAGTGAATGGAATCCGTGGTGGGAAAACGGAAACGTTTCAGAGGGTTTGACAGGGAAGGTTAGACCCGAATATAACCATCTGGTTGATTCTGTGAAGATAAAAGAAATAACCATTATAACAGGTGTCAGGCGGTCAGGTAAAAGTACCCTAATGCACCAGATGATTAATAACCTTCTAAGTTCCAAGGTAGATAAAAATCAAATCCTTTTTGTAAACCTGGAAGACAAAAAGCTTACAAAAGATACACTTGATGATATTTATCAATGCTATAGGGAAAACCTAAACCCAAATAAAAAGGCCTATATTTTTATTGATGAAATCCATAAAAAGGAAGGTTGGGAGTCATGGATACGTAAGAAATATGATCTGAAAACAGGCGATAAATTTGTTATCTCTGGCTCATGTTCCTATTTATTAAAAAAAGATTATTCCACTCTGTTGACAGGAAGGAATTTGACATTTGATGTCTTTCCTTTAAGTTTTGGAGAATTCCTGCTTTTCAAAGGCGTCCAAGCGGAAAGCAATAAAATTGAAAAGGGAATTCTACTCGAAAAAACTAAAATAACTATACTGAAATGTTTTAAAGAATATCTAACTCTAGGCGGTTTCCCTGAAATCCTTTTTCGGCCTGAGGATTACAAAACAAAGCTTCTAGAGCAATATTTCGATGACATAATATACAAGGATATAGTTGACAGATACAACCTTAATGCCCAGAAAACGAAGGATTTTGCCCTATTTTTAATGACAAATTTCACTAGCTTTATTTCCCTCAGGAACATAAGAAATTCTTTGCAGTTGTCCTATGATACTATAAAAGATTACTTGTCAGCCTATAAGGAAGCCTCCATCTTCTTTACTATAGACCACTTTTCCTACTCATTCAAGGAACAGAAAACACTTGCATCTAAAATTTACTGCATAGATAATGGCCTGAGGAATTCTGTAAGTTTTAAATTCTCCAAAGACGAAGGCAAATTGGCGGAGAATATGGTTTTTCTAGACATTAAAAGGCGAGGCCTGTACCCATATTATTGGAAAAAGAAGGGAGAGGTTGATTTCGTAGTAAAGGATAAAAATCAAGGTTTGACAGGCATAAATGTATCCTACACAGATGAAATTGAGGAGAGGGAGATGAACGGGCTCCTGGAATTTAAAAAAGAGTTTAGATCAAAGGTTAAGCAGATGATCATTCTGACAAAGAATACTACAAGGACAGAACATGGAATAAAATTTATCCCATTATGGAAATGGCTTTTGACATGATCTCTAATCTAACATCGAATTTCAGATTGCAGATTCAGAGTATGTAA
>CAYYYJ010000064.1:0-1826 GCA_964476045.1 uncultured archaeon
GTAATTAAAGTATAGTTTACTAAATACAGTATATGCCTACCCTAGACAAGTTCTTTAACCCGAAGTCTGTGGCTGTTATTGGGGCGTCCAAGCAACGCGGTAAGGTTGGATTTTCTATTCTTGAGGCTTTGAAAGACGGGTATAAAGGCGAGATTTACCCGATAAACCCGAATGAGCAGGAGATAATGTTTTTGAAGGTTTACAGATCTGTTTTGGAGGTAAAGGAACCTATTGATTTGGCTGTGATAGCTGTGCCAAAAGAGGTTGTGACTAAAGTGCTGAAAGAGTGTGTGAAAAAAAGGGTGGAAGCTGTTGTGATTGTGACATCTGGATACTCTGAAATCGGGGATAGAAAGGCGGAAGAGGAACTGCTGAAAACAATCAAGGGGAGCAAGACAAGGATTATAGGGACTAACTGCCTTGGCGTGTACGATGGGAGCTCACAAGTCGATACGCTGTTTTTGCCTGAAAGCAAACTCAGGAGACCTTTGGAAGGGTCGATCTCTTTTATTTCACAGTCTGGCGCTTTTGGGTCGACGCTTCTTGACCTGATTGCAGACCAGAAGATCGGGATTGCGAAATTTATTTCTTACGGGAATCAGGCTGACCTTAAGGATGTGGATTTTTTGGATTACCTCGGGCAGGATGAAAAGACAAAGGTGATTGTGATGTACATGGAAGGCGTGTCTGACGGACGAAAATTCATGGAAGTTGCCAGAAAGGTTTCCGCGAAAAAACCTGTTATAATTTTCAAATCGGGGAAAACGCAAAAGGGATCGGAGGCAGCTGCATCTCATACAGGATCTCTTGCAGGGTCTTATAATGTTTACAAAGCAGCTTTCAGACAATCTGGCATCCTCGAAGCAGAGACAATAGAAGATATTTTTGATTTTGCTAAAGCTTTGGAGAAACAACCTGTAGCTAAGGGCGCAAAGATTGCTGTTGTTACCAATGGTGGAGGCTTTGGAGTTATAGCTTCTGACGCTCTGGTGGAATCCAAGCTAGAGCTTCCAGAATTTTCTGCAGAGAGTGTCGAAGCACTAAAAAAGGTTTTGCCGGGTTACGGAACTGTCCACAATCCTTTGGACTTAGTTGGAGATGCAGACCAGGAGAGATACAGGGGTGCTCTAGAAATCCTGATTAAAGACAAAAATATTGATGGGATAATTGTGATTTCCCTTTTCCAGACTGTTTCGTTGAATCCTTCTGTGATAGATGTGATTTCTGAAATCAAGAATAAAACAAAAAAACCTATTGTTGTTTGCGCGACAGGAGGAGAGTTCACAAGAAGGTGTTTGGCTGATTTGGATGCTAAGGGGATTCCTACATATATTACTCCTGAGAGGGCTGTTAAGGCGATGGCTTCGTTGGTTCGCTATGGGGAGATTTTGAGGGAGAATAAGGCAATAAAGTAATTGGATTTATATTCCTGTTTGATAAAAGGATTTTATGTTATTTAGAAGGGCTGATGAAGCGGAAATAGATTTGTTGGCCGACTTCCGAAATATAAAGTGCGCTCTTGCTATGAGGATTTCGGATCGTTATATGGCAGAAAAAAGGGGCCCGTATACAATAGAAATTTCTAGACCGCATGGCGAAGAGGTCCCTCAAATAACAATTGAACGCCTGAAAGAACGTGGTTATATACAGGTGTAGTTTACCTAAAATCCAGCGCAGTCAAAAAATTCTCCATACCAATCCAGTTCTCATCTTCATATTTGTTTTCAAGGACGTCTTTCATTTGGAGGAAGAGCCACTTGTTTCTTGTTCGCCAGCCTAAAAAGGTTATAGCGCCGGCCTTGTCTGACCACTCCTTTAGTCTAAGA
>CAYYYJ010000065.1:0-1816 GCA_964476045.1 uncultured archaeon
TATTGACAGATTTATATGATATACTATAATAGAGATGTGGAGATTTACTCTAACCTACAAAGGGGAATTTCATGGACATCCGCGAAGCCCACGAACAGATCGTTGCCGAAGATAACGCCGCGCACCTAAGGTGGGCCAAGGAGTCTGGGCACTTTATCTGCGAAAGACTCTGGCAAGTCGGTACGGCGTTTGATGAGCAACCGATCACCAAGGAAGAGTTCATTCACGTTGTCCGTTGCGACCGATGTCGCCAGCTCTTCATCAGGCTTTTCGATCAGACTGGGCAAAAATAACTAGCCCACATCCGCTCCAGTGTACCAGGTCCAGCGAATCAATCGTTGGGCTATTTTTTTTCCTTAAACTCCCCTTCGTCCGCTTTCGTCTATTTTACTTAACACCACAAATACCTATATATCTCTTCCTCTAAATACCTTAACTCTTTTACTAAATAATCATCAACAAAATCTTTTAATAAGTTCCGGTTAATAGGCTTGCTTCGCGGAATGGTTGATTTTCTACCTGATGCAGTATGAACAACAATAATATGCTTGGCCCCTTCATTTACCGAAAAACCCCCTAATTTTTTGAGAGCCTTCAGAATATCTTGCGGAGCGCAATTTACCAGTTTCGGTTTATCCATATTAACTCAAGCATATTTGAAGGGTGGCCTCTCCTGCCCTTAAATTACTTTTCTGTGATAATTCTTTAAAGATGCTTTCCCATTCTTTCTTCTTGATTTCATCAGATAACTCTTTTGGCACATAAAAGCCTACGGTTTTCCTGAATTTTTCGGGAATCTCTAGATAGGTATAAATGGCGTCATTTACCATTTCAATCAACTCAAAAAAATCCTTTGCTTGGGTGTAGCAATGGGGTAATTCTTTGACTTTCGCCCAAAAGCCCTCTCCGTCTTTGCGGATATCCAGAGTAAGTTTTTCGGGCATTAGTGCTTTATAAAATTGGAGACTTTTTACTTGTTTCATGATTATATTTTATCACATATCAGACTTTTTTGCCATCGTCTTGCTTTTGCCCGCCGAAGCTTCATGCGAAGGCAGGGCTGGCTTGCTTAGTCACCCCAGAATTTCGTAGTAGTCCATGTATTGACAGATTTGTAAAGTTATAATAATATTTAGGTAGGTATTTTCGCCCAATCACTGCTCTTTTAAGTGTTAGGAGACCCCTAATATGTCAACTCCTAAATGGGTTTGTTCAGAACAGGACAAAGCCTGTGGAACAGCTTGTTGTATCTGCTGTACCCAGATTAAACCGGGCCAGGAAGTGGTTTATTTGTTCAGCAAAAAGGCTTTTCGTCATGAAGGTTGTCTTTCTCCAAAGAAAGAAGAGCAAATCTTAACTGAGGATGAAATCAGGAAAAGTCAATTCAGTGGTGGCGGTTCTGTAAGGTCTGGAATTGGAATCGGAGATTGGAGAGAAGACACTTCCCCTAGTCAGGAGAACGCTATTCGTTCATTGGAGGGAGATTGAATGGAAAAAATCTCTCATACATCAGGTCCGTCAACCTAACAAATTGTCGGGCTTTTTTCTTGCAAATTTTTCGAAATCCTGTCGCGTATTATTAAATCCTAAATCTTAAATCTTAGAGAAAAAATAATGAGTTATTTTTTCTCTTTGAACTCCCCTGCCTGCGCAGGCAGGCCTTCGTCCGCCTTCGGTTTATTGTCCAAGAGACAATGGAACGCGAACAGTCTTTTTAGAAACAATATCAGAAACCGTAAACGATAATTGATGGTTGCCTTCTTGCAGTTGTTTTTTTGCATTCAAAAGTTCAACACCGTAAATAACGCCGTCGGGG